>JAVHLZ010000013.1 GCA_031081675.1 Armatimonadota bacterium | reverse complement strand
TGCTCGGCGGGTGGCAGACAGAGGAGCTCGCAGACTGTGTTCGTGGTCCGATAGACTGGGTAACTACATTGCGAATGGGGGACACCGACATGAGTGCCGCCGACTCGCTGAAATGGATACACGAAGGTCGGATAGCCTTGACAACTGTCCAGGGTCGTTTCACAGCAACGAACTCCCTCAGCGGCTGGGACTTCGCGATGCTTTACCGGGGCGTCGAGATGGTCGTCAAGGCCGTGGAGATCGCTAGTACCGGCCGCGTGTCCCATACACACAGCCTCGTCGTTCTTAGTCAGAAGGTCGGTCTTTGGGGCACGCTCCCTCCGGAGCACCAACAGATCATCCGGCTCCTGGAGCGCTACGGACCCTCCACCAATTACCCTGACAACCCTGGCCACCATACGCTGACGAACTCGACCAGCCCCGTCGAGGCGAACAGAATTCTGACGGGGGTATCTTCGCTGTTTGACTTCGTCGAGCACCTCGTGTCCACAGACTTAGCAAGCCCGTAATGAAGGGCAGTCCTTGCTGTCTTAGCGGTCGGGGTCGCGGCTGGCAGGGGTGGGTTGCGTTCGCGCTCCAGTGGGGAAGTCGGCTACTATTCCGGCACGCCCCAGTTTGGGGGCGTGGCAGTAGGGATTCTTGAGAATTCCGGGCGCCGCAATGCGCGGTCGCCGCCATTCGCTTCTTCCACGGATACCCCGGGAGACCATCCGCATCCTGCTTCAGCCTCGTGGCCACCGCTACAACCGGGAACAGCCCCATCTGGGATAGTCAGCGTGGAGGACAGCCGCCGGTGCCGGGCCAGCCGCTGGGCGGCGCGCAGCTCTCCTCCGGCCTCCGGGAACCGCATGAGGAAGGCGTGCCGGAGCATGGGGAGCGTCACGCGACGCGGCAGGCCGGCGGCGGCGACGAACCTGCAGAAGGTCCGCTCGGCCCACCCCGTCCCCGGCGGCAGAAGGATTGAGGCCCCGCCCGGGGTTTCTCTGTCGTACCCCCTCACCTGTATCCTCTCCCTACAGGGGAGAGGAGGGAAAGGATTGAGGCCCCTGCGGGGCCTCTCCATCATCTTTGGAGCGGGCGATGGGATTTGAACCCACGGCCCTCGGCTTGGGAAGCCGACGCTCTACCCCTGAGCTACGCCCGCCCGTCCTGTCAGCATTATACTACGGATCCCGCCGGGCGCCTTCCTCTTCCGCCGCTGCCGTTCCTCTGTGACCGTGAGCACTGTGTCCCCGGATCCTTACCTGATAGGGTGGGACCATGTCCGCACCCTGTCGTGGAGGAGGTCACCGTGGACGTCTCCCTGGTTGTGATCCTGGGCACCACGCTGCCGGCCGTCGTGTGGATCCTCTCGCTGCGGCCCCGGACCTATCGGGTGGCGCCGGCCAGCAAGGAAGAGGTCCTGTCCCTGTGGGGGGTCCGCTGGCCCGAGAAAACGGCGACCGATACGGCACGAGCTTTGGGGGCCGCCGACTGATCCGGCGTCTGTCCGGGTAGAGCACTCATGGGCATGAAGCCGACCTCTGCCACTGGGCCTACCGGCTGGCTGGGCCACCGGAACATCCCCCGCCCGGCTGTGGTCTGCCGGGAGCGCCGGTCCACCCCCACGGACGGGCTGGACTGCCTGCTGGCCATCTGGATCGCCCAGGCCATGCTGGAGGGCTGCCCCGCCGGCCCCGGGGGACGCGCATTCCGGCAGGAGGCCTCCGGGGGGTCCGCGAACCTCCCCTCTGGCACCGGGACACCCTGACTCGCTCTTTCCAACCCGCCTGCGGCAGTCGGTTGCAATCAAACGTCCTGGCGCGGTGGATTACGTGCTCCAGGCGTGGATAGCGCGCACCGGCGGAGTGCACTCGGTGGCGTGCGCGACCGGGTCGGGGTGTCTGAGCAGGCAGGCGTGGCCGGGAGCGGCCGCGCCTGCACTGTTGTGAGCCGGCGCACCCGGGGAGGTGAGAGGGTGAAGGTTCCGATCTCGGTTACCGTCAACGGTGTCACCTACCAGCATGAGGTGGAACCCCGCCTGCTGCTGGTCTACTACCTCCGGGATGTCCTGGGCCTGACCGGCACCCACATCGGCTGCGACACCACGTCCTGCGGGACGTGCACCGTGCTGATGGACGGGCTGGCCGTCAAGTCCTGTACGGTCCTCGCGGCGCAGGCCGACGGCGCCGAGATTGTGACGGTGGAGGGCCTGGCCCAAGACGGCACGCTCCACCCCATCCAGGAGGCGTTCTGGGAGGAGCACGGGCTGCAGTGCGGGTTCTGCACGCCCGGCATGATGCTCACGGCGCTGCAGATCCTGGAGCGCCACCCCGATCCCACCGACGAGCAGATCCGCCACGGCCTGGAGGGCAACCTCTGTCGGTGCACCGGCTACCAGCACATCGTCAACGCCATCACGTCGGCGGCGCGCAAGCTGCGCGAGCAGCACCTTCCCGCCATCCCCCGGCGCGCGGCGGCCCCGGTCACAGGAGGAGCAAAGGAGGGGGACTGACATGGCCGTGACCACACTGTTTGGCGCCAGCGTCCGGCGGCGCGAAGACCCCCGGCTGGTCACGGGGCGGGGCACCTACACCGACGACGTCCGGCTGCCCGGGCTGCTGCACGCCGTGTTCGTGCGCAGCCCGCACGCCCACGCCCGCATCCGCCGCGTGGACACTGCCGCCGCCCGGCGGGTGCCGGGGGTGGCGGCGGTGTTCACGGGGGCTGACCTGGCCGGCAAGGTGAACCCGCTGCCCTGCGCCTGGCTCGTCCCCAACGCCGACCTGAAGACCCCGCCCCACCCGGCCCTGGCCACCGACCGGGTGCGCTATGTGGGCGACGCGGTGGCCGTGGTGGTGGCCGAGGACCGCGCCGCGGCCCGGGATGCGGCGGCTGTGATCCAGGTGGACTACGAAGTCCTGCCGGCCGTGGCCGAGGCCGAGAAGGCGGTCCAGCCCGGCGCGCCCCAGCTGCACGACGGCGTGCCCTCCAACATCGCCTTCCGGTGGAAAGTCTCCGGGGGCGACGTGGCCGACGCGTTCGCCCGGGCCGACCGGGTGATCCGCCAGCGCCTGATCAACCAGCGCCTGATCCCCAATGCCATGGAGCCCCGGGCAGCCGTGGCCGACTACCGCGCGGCCACCGGAGAGCTGACCCTGTGGGTCACCAGCCAGAACCCCCACATCCACCGGGTCATCCTCTCGGGCGTGCTGGGCATTCCCGAGCACCGGCTGCGGGTGATCGCCCCCGAAGTGGGCGGCGGATTCGGCAGCAAGATCTTCGTGTACCCCGATGAGGCCGTGGTGGCCTTCTGCGCGCGCGAACTGGGCCGCCCTGTCAAGTGGGTGGAGGACCGGCGGGAGAACTACCTGATCACCGCCCACGGCCGCGACCACGTCACCGAGGTGGAGCTGGCCGTGCGGTCCGACGGCACGCTGCTGGGCCTGCGGGGGCGGACCTACGCCAACCTGGGCGCCTATCTGTCCACGGCAGCGCCGGGCATTCCCACCATCCTGCACGGCCTGATGCTGTCCGGGGCGTACCAGCTGCCCGCCGTGGACTACGAGGTGGTGGGAGTGTTCACCAACACCACGCCGGTGGACGCCTACCGCGGGGCCGGGCGCCCCGAAGCCACCTACATCGTCGAGCGGCTGATGGACCTGGCAGCCCAGGAGCTGGGGCTGGACCCGCTGGAGATCCGCCGGCGCAACTTCATCCCCCTCGATCGGTTTCCCTATACTACCGTGACGGGCCTGTCCTACGACAGCGGCAACTATGCCCAGGCTCTGGATACCGCCACCCGGATGCTGGAGTACGACCGCTGGCGGGACGAACAGCGCCGGGCGCGCCAGCAAGGGCGCTACATCGGCATTGGCGCCAGCTGCTACGTGGAGATCTGCGGCCTGGGGCCGTCCCCGGTGGCGGGGGCGGTGGGCTTCCAGTTCGGTCTGTGGGGCAGCGCGGTGGTGCGCGTGCACCCCACCGGCAAGGTCAACGTCTTCATCGGCGAAAAGCCCCACGGCCAGGGGGAGGAGACCACCTTCGCCCAGGTGGTGGCCGACGAGCTGCAGGTACCCCTCGACGACGTCCAGGTGATCTACGGCGACACGGCCCTCACACCCATGGGCTGGGGGACCTACGGCAGCCGCACCACACCCGTGGGCAGCGCCGCCTGTCTGCTGGCCGCCCGCAGGATCGTGGACAAGGCCCGCAGGCTCGCCGCGCACCTGCTGGAGGCGCCCGAGGCCGACGTCGTTTACCAGGAGGGGCGGTTCTTCGTGCGGGGTTCCCCCGAGCGGGCCAAGACGTTCCAGGAGGTCGCCCTGCAGGCGTACCTGGCCTGGAACCTGCCGGCAGGCATGGAGCCCGGGCTGGAGGCGTCGGCGTTCTACGACCCGCCCAACTTCACCTACCCCTTCGGGACGCACCTGTGCGTGGTCGAGGTGGACCCGGAGACCGGCCAGGTGCAGATCCTGCGCTATGTGGCCGTGGACGACTGCGGCCGGGTCATCAACCCGCTCATCGTGGACGGCCAGGTCCACGGCGGCATCACCCAGGGCCTGGCCCAGGCGCTGCAGGAGGCGGCGGTGTACGACCAGGGGGGCCAGCTGCTGACGGCCTCCATGCTGGACTACCCTGTCCCCAAGGCCGCCCAGGTGCCGGTGTACCTGACCGCCCGCACCGAAACCCCCTCTCCCCACCACCCGCTGGGCGTCAAGGGAGTGGGGGAGACCGGGACCATCGCGGCCACCCCGGCGGCGGTGAACGCGGTGATGGACGCCCTGCAGCCACTGGGGATCCGCCACGTGGATATGCCGCTGACCCCGTCCCGCATCTGGCAGGCCATCCAGCGGGCGAAAGGAGGGGCCCGATGATTCCCGCCCAGTTCGAGTACCACCGACCGGCGACCCTGACGGAGGCGCTGCAGCTGCTGCAGCGCCTGCCCGACGCGCGGCTGCTGGCCGGCGGCCACAGCCTGCTGCCCCTGATGAAGCTGCGGCTGGCCACGCCGGCGCACCTGATCGACCTGGGCCGCATCGCCGACCTGCGGTACATCCGGGAGGAGGGCGGCGCGCTGGCCATCGGGGCGCTGGCCACCCACTGGATGGTGGAGTCCTCGCCCCTGGTGCGCCAGAAGGCGCCCGTCCTGGCGGAGGCGGCCGGCCGCATCGGGGATGTGCAGGTCCGCAACATGGGCACCATCGGCGGCAGCCTGGCCCACGCCGACCCGGCGGCCGACTATCCGGCGGCGGTCCTGGCCCTGGAGGCGGAACTGACCGCCGACGGGCCTGCCGGGCGCCGCACGATCCCCGCCGCAGAGTTCTTCACCGGGATGTTCGCCACGGCCCTGCGGCCCGACGAGATCCTCACGCAGGTGACGGTGCCGCCGCTGCCGGCGCGCACCGGCAGCGCCTACCTGAAGTTCGCCCACCCGGCGTCGGGGTTTGCGGTGGTGGGCGTGGCGGCGGTGGTGACCCTGGACGGCCGGGGGCGGTGCGAGCGCGCCCGCATCGGCATCACCGGGGTGGGGCCGACCGCCTACCGCGCGCGGGCAGTGGAAGAGGCCCTGGCCGGCGCCGTCCCCGACGAGAAGACCGTGGCGGCGGCGGCCGCAGGCGCGACCCAGGGCATCGACGTCAGCGAGGACCTGTTCGCCTCGGCCGAGTACCGCCGGCACCTGGCCCAGGTGTTCACGCGCCGGGTGGTCCTGGCCGCCGTGCAGCGGGTGGCGTAGGCAGACAGGGGGCGAAGGTCCGGGGCGGGGCGAGCGCGGCCCCGCCCCGGCCCGTGTCACGGCGGTCACTCGGTGACGGAGGCCCGCCCGGCTGACTGGCGCGCCAGCCAGTCGGCGGTCACCGCGATGTCGTCCGGCGTCAGCCCGTGTCCGCCCGGCCGCCAGGAGACGGTGACCTCGGCGCCGGCCTGGCGGAGCACGTCCACCAGCTCGTCGGTCCGGGCCCGCGGGACCAGGGGATCGTTCAGCCCGCCGGCGATCAGGACCGGCCGGCCCCGCAGGTCGGGCACGGACGGCGGGCGCAGCGGCAGCATCGGGCGCAGCAGGGCCGCGGCGGCCAGCGTCCGGGGGCGCAGCAGCAGCACGGCGGCGGCGATGTTGGCCCCGTTGGAGTAGCCCACGGCCACCACCCGCGCCGGATCCCGGCCGTAGGCCGCGCAGGCGGATTCCACGAAGTCGGCCAGCTCGTGGGTCCGGCGGATCAGGTCGCCCTCGTCAAACACGCCCGGGGCCAGCCGACGGAAGAAGCGCGGCATCCCGCCCTCCAGCACCTGTCCCCGGGGGCTCAGCAGCGCCGCGCCCGGAGCCACGGCCCGCCCCAGGTCGATGAGGTCGTGCTCGTCGCCTCCCGTGCCGTGCAGCAGCAGCACCGTCAGCGGCACGTCCGGGGCGGCAGGTTCGAACCGGTGCGTAAACCCCGCCGGCCCGTGGGTCATCGCACCACCCCTGTCATGGCGCGCCGGCCTGCGCCGGGCGGGTGATCGGGGGGAGGGCGAGGGGGATCAGGGCCCGTTCGATCTCGGCGCGGCGAGGCTCCAGCCACGGCGGCAGCACCAACCGCGACCCCAGCTCGTGCACCGCTTCGTCCACCGCAAACCCTGGGCCGTCGGTGGCAATTTCGAACAGGACCCCGCCGGGCTCGCGGAAGTAGATGGAGTGAAACCAGAACCGGTCGATGATGTCGCTGACGGGCACCCCCAGCCGGCGGATGGCCTCCCACCACGACCGCTGGTCGTCATCGGTGGGGGTGCGCCATGCCACGTGGTGGATCGTGCCCACCGCCACCCGGCCGGCCGGGGCCCCGGGATCCACCACCAGGTCCAGCCAGGCGCCCGAGCCTCCGGGGCCCACCGCATAGCGCGTCCGGTTCCCCTCGGAGGCCACCGGGCGGAATCCCAGCCTTTCGGTCAGAAACGGCACCGTGGGTACGGCGGCGGCTTCGGTCAGGGTGACGCTGTGAATGCCCCGCACGGCGTGCTCCCGGGGGATCGGTCCGTCCTCCCAGAACACCCACGGCCGGTCCGCGGCGTCGGGCGCGCCCACCAGTTCGACGACCTGGCCGTGGGGGTCGGTGAGGGTCAGGACGTGTTCGTCAAATCGGCGGACTGGCCCGCGCACGTCGAGGCCCCGCGACCGCAGGCGGTCGGACCAGAACGGCAGCGCGCCCGGCGGCACGGCGAGGGCCACCGCGGCGGCCTGGCCGGCGCCCACCCGCCCCCGGGGACCCCCGGGCCAGGCGAAGAACGTCAGGTCGGTGCCCGGCGTGCCCACCGCGTCGGCGTAGAACAGGTGGTAGGTGCCCGGGTCGTCCTGGTTGACCGACCGCTTGACCAGCCGCAGGCCCAGCACGCCCACGTAGAAGTCGACATTCTCCTGGGGGTGCCCGCAGATGGCGGTGACGTGGTGGACGCCTCCCAGCGGTCGACTCGGTCCCATGGTCCCTCCTTCGGGTGTCATGACTCCAGGCAGCGGCCCGCGCGGGTGCGCTGTCTGCCAGGATACAGGACGATGCCTTCGGAAGGAATATTCCCGGCAGGCGTTCACACGGCCGCTACACAGGGGGCTCACTCTGAAAGGTAGCATCCGGGAGGGACGGACCGTGCGCATCGCGCTGGCAGCGGCGGCCACGCTCCTCGCCCTCGCCACCGCAGGACGGACCGCTCCGGCTCCCGCGGTCGAGGTGGTGGTGAGCGGGCTGCAGATTCCCTGGGCGGTGGCGTTCGCCCCCGACGGGCGCATCTTTGTGACCGAGCGGCCCGGCCGCATCCGGATCGTCCGGGACGGCCGGCTGGATCCGCAGCCGTGGGCGGTGCTCGAGGTGGCCCACGTGGGCGAGGGCGGGTTGCTGGGGCTGGCCCTGGCGCCGGAGTTCGCGCGCAGCGGGGCCCTGTACGTCTACCACACCTACCGGGACGACGGCCGGCTGTGGAACCGGGTCGTGCGCCTGGTGGAACGGGACGGCCGCGGTCAGGTGGACCGCGTGATCCTGGATCGCATTCCGGGGGCGGTGGTGCACGACGGCGGCCGGATCCTCTTCGGCCCCGACGGGCGGCTGTACGTCACCACCGGCGACGCGCGCCAGCCCGCCCTGGCCCAGGACCGGGCGTCGCTGGCCGGCAAGATCCTCCGGATCAACCCCGACGGCTCCGTGCCTGCCGACAACCCGTTCCCCGGCTCGCCGGTGTACTCCCTGGGCCACCGCAACCCGCAGGGCCTGGCCTGGCACCCGCAGACGCGGACCATGTACGCGGCCGAGCACGGTCCCTCGGGCGACCTGGGACTGTGCTGCCGGGATGAGGTGAACGTCATCGAAGCCGGGGGCAACTACGGGTGGCCGGAGGTGTCCGGCCGCGGCGGGGAACCGCGCTTTACCGATCCCATCGCCGACAGCGGTCCGACCGACACCTGGGCGCCGTCGGGCATCGCCGTGCCCGCCCGGGGTCCGTGGGCGGACAGCCTGCTGGTGGCTGCCCTGCGGGGAGAGCACCTGCGCCGCCTGACCCTCTCGGGCCCGCGCTTCGCCCGGGTCACCGGCCAGGAGGTGTACTTCCGCGGGGAGCTGGGCCGGCTGCGGGACGTGGCGGAAGGCCCCGACGGGGCTCTCTACCTGCTCACCAACAATACCGACGGCCGGGGACGTCCGCGGCCCGGAGACGACCGCCTGCTGAGGGTGGTCTTCCGGTGAGAGTCCAGGTGAGGACTGCGGCGAGGCGGGCAGACGTGGGAGGACGGGTGGTGGCGGTGGTGGCGGGCCTGGTCCTGGCCGGCCTGACTGTCCGGGCAACGGCGGAGGGCCCGCAGGCGGGCTGCACTCCCGGCCGCCTGACCCCGCCGGCGGCAGAGGGACCGTACTACCGGGAGGGGTCCCCCCGCCGTACCTCCCTGCTGGAGCCGGGGATGCCGGGGGTCCGCCTGCGTCTCGGCGGCGGGGTGTTCACCCGGACCTGCCGTCCCGTCCCCGGCGCGTGGTTGGACTTCTGGCAGGCGGACGCCCGCGGGGCGTACGACCTCGCGGGCTACCGCCTGCGGGGCCACCAGTTCGCCGACGGGCGGGGCCGCTACGCCCTGGAGACGGTGATCCCCGGCGGGTATGGAGGCCGCACGCCCCACATCCACGTCAAGGTGCGGGCCCCGGCAGGTCCGACCCTCACCACCCAGCTGTACTTCCCGGGCCATCCCCGCAACCAGCAGGACCCGCTGTTCCGCCCCGACCTCGTGGTGGCGCTGCGCGAGGAGCCCGGAGGCGTGGCCGGATCGTTTGACTTCGTCCTCGACGTGGACTGATCGGATCACCTCTCGCATTTCACGGGTTCTTCACATCCCCCGGCCACCATCTCCGGGGGACACTGCGGGCGGGTCGGGGCTCGCCCGCCCCATGGGGTGGAGGTGGATGATGACGGGTGCGCGCCGCGCGGGCGGGATCGTCGCCGCAGTGATCGTCCTCGGGTCTGCGCTGGCGGGCGGCGCAGGCGTCTCCGGGGCCGCGGCGCCGGCGGCCGTCCAGCGCTTCGTGCTGGTGCCGGGGGAATCCCAGGCGCTGTACCGGGTCGGCGAGACGCTGTTCCGGGAGGGCAATCGGTTCAACGTCGCCGTGGGAGTGACCACCGCGGTGCGGGGGGAGATCCTGGTGGACCGCGCCTCTCCCGCCAACAGCCGTGTGGGTCCGATCCAGGTGGACATCAGCCAGCTGCGCTCCGACAGCCCCCGCCGGGACGCCGCCATCCGCGAGCGCTGGCTGGAGTCGGCGCGCTTTCCGACGGCCGAGTTCACGTCGACCCGGATCGACGGCCTGCCGGCGCGGTACGAGGACGGCCGCGAGGTGTCGCTGCGCGTCACGGGCGACTTGAAAATCCGGGAGGTGGTCAGACCGGTGACATTTGCGGCTACCGTGCGCCTGACAGGGCAGGAGCTGCGGGGCGTGGCCACCGCCCGGATCTTGATGACCGACTTCGGATTCGAGCCTCCGTCGATCTTGGGCGTGCTGCGGGCCCAGAACGAGGTGGAGATCGAGGTGCGCTTCGTGGCCCGGCCGGCCCCCTGAGCGGGATCGGCTGAACCGCGGAAAACGGCGGGAGGAGATGGTGAGGCCCCTGGGTCCAGGTCGTAACGGCGGACGGGTTCCGCCGGGGGTGCTGGCGGCGGTCGGCGTCCTGCTGATCGTGACGGGAGGGGCGCTGGCGCTGCGGGCCTCCGGCGCCCCGACTCCCCAGGCGATCCTGGCGCAGGCGGCACCGGCGATCGCGGTGGTGCGGGCGACGGTGGACGGCCGCCCGGTCTCCGGCAGCGCGTTCGTGATCGATCGGGACGGCTGGCTGCTCACCGCCGCCCACGTCGTCCGCCGCGCCGCCGGCATCCGCGTCGAGCTGTCCGGGCGGACGCCGCTGGAGGCGCGCCTGGCAGGTTACGATGCTACCCGGGATCTGGCCGTGCTGCGGGTGCCCGCCTCGGATCTGCCCGCCCTCTCCCTGGCCGGCCGGCCGCCGCGGGTCGGCGAGCCGGTCGTGGCCGTCGCGCCCCGAGCCCGGGCAGACGAGGTGCGGGCCGGGCAGGTGGTGGGCACCGACGTCAGCGTGCCCGGACTGGCCCGCGGAGCGTTCCTGCGGGTAAGCATCCCCGCGCGCCCGGGCATGTCGGGCGGGCCACTGCTGAACGTGCGCGCGGAAGTCGTGGGGGTGGTGGTGGCCTTCTCGGTGGATGCCTCCGGACGGCGGGGCGGGCTGGCCGTCTCTGTGGCGGCGGTGCGGGACGTTCTGCCGGCGCTGCGCGCCGGCGCCCGGGTAGAGCGGGCGTGGCTGGGTGTGGCCGGCGACCCGGGCGCCCGCGGCCCGGGACCGGAGGGGGCGGCGATCCGGCAGGTTCTGCCCGGTACCCCCGCGGCGTCGGCCGGCCTGCGGCCCGGCGACGTGATCGTGGAGGTGGACGGAGCGCCTGTCCGGTCGTGGGACGATCTGCTGGTGGCGATCGGTGACCGCCGTCCCGGCCAGCGGGTGCAAGTGGTGGTCGTTCGGGGCGGACAGCGCGTGGCACTGGCGGTGACCCTGGGCGTGCGCCCCTGAGGCAGTCCGGCGTGTCCGGGCTGCGCTGCGGGGCCGTCCTGGCAGGGGCGCGGCGGTCGGTGGTATGGTGAAGTCGCCGGTGTGACGATGGCCACGATCCTGGTCGTGGAAGACGAGGCGGAGATCGCGGCTCTGCTGCGCTCGTATCTGGAGCGCGACGGCCATCGGGTCCTGGCGGTCGCCGACGGCGAAGCGGCGCTGCGCCAGATGGACGACGTCCTTCCCGATCTGGTCGTCCTGGACATCATGCTGCCCCGTCTGGACGGGTGGGAGGTCCTGCGCCGCCTGCGGGCCACGGCGACGGTCCCGGTCATCATGCTGACGGCGCGGGACCAGGAGGAGGACAAGGTCCGGGGCCTGGAGCTGGGGGCCGACGACTACGTCACCAAGCCCTTCAGCCCCCGGGAGGTGGCGGCCCGGGTGCGGGCGGTCCTGCGCCGCAACCGCCATGAGGGACGCGACGCGCTGCAGGTGGGCGACCTGACCATCGACTTCCGCGCCCAGGAGGTCCGCCGACAGGGCGAGGTGGTGCGCCTCACGCCCACCGAGTGGAGGCTGCTGGAGGTCCTGGCCGGCCACCCGGGCCGGGTCTTCACCCGGATGCAGCTGATCGACCGGGTCTACGGCTACGCCTTCGAAGGGTTCGAGCGGACCATCGACGCCCACATCAAGAACCTGCGCCAGAAGATCGAGCCCGCCTCGCGGGAGCCCCGGTACATCCTCACCGTCTACGGGGCGGGCTACAAATTCGTCTCGCCCGCCCATGGATAGCCCGTCGCGCCGGTCCCCGTCCCTGCAGGTCCAGCTGGCCCTGGCCTTTGCGGTCGTGGCGCTCCTGTCGGTGGGCGTGGTGGCCTTCTGGGCGCGGCAGATCACCGCCTGGCAGATCGCCGCCTACCACGAGCGCATCCGGCGGGGGGAAGTCTCCTGGTTGCTGGACCAGCCTCGCCCGGTGCGGGAGGGCTTCGTGCGGGGGGTCAAGCCCGCCCTGTTCGCCGCGTCCCAGCGGGTGTTTCTGGCCAACTTCAACCGGTCGTTGTGGCTGGCGGGAGGCACCGCCGGCCTGCTGGCCGTCGTGGCGGGCGTGATTCTGGCGCGCCGCCTGTCCCGCCCCCTGCGGGATCTGCACGACGCAGTGGTGGCGGTCGCCGCCGGCCACCTGGACCGGGAGCTGCGCCTGCACGGCGGCGGTGAGCTGGAGGACGTGGCCGCGGCCTTCAACCGGATGGCCCGCCGGCTGCGGGAGAGCGAGCGGCAGCGCCGGGAGCTGCTGGCCGCCATCGCCCACGAGCTCCGCACGCCCCTGGCCATCATCGAGGGGAATTTGGAGGCCATCCTGGACGGCGTGCGCGAGCCCACGCCCGACCTGGTGGCCATGCTGCACACCCAGAGCGCCCTGCTCAACCAGCTGATCACCGACCTGCGGGACCTGACCCTGGCCGACGCGGGACAGCTGCAGCTGCACCGTCGCCCGGTGGACCTGGCCGACCTGTGCCGGGAGTCGGTGGAGGCCATGGCGCTGTGGATCGGCGAGCGCCAGGTCCGGGTGGACGTGCGGACCGCGGGCGACACGACCGCCGACGTGGACCCGGCGCGGATGCGGCAGGTGGTGCAGAACCTGCTGCACAACGCCGTGCGGTTCACGCCTCCGGGAGGGCAGGTGACGATGACCGTCGGGGATGGGGTGCGGGCGGACCGGCGGTGGGTGACGCTGGTGGTGGATGACGAGGGCCCCGGCATCCCGCCCGCCGATCTGGACCACGTCTTTGAGCCCTTCTACCGGGCGGACCCGTCCCGCTCCCGCGCCACCGGAGGGAGCGGGCTGGGGCTGGCCGTCGTGAAGAGGCTGGTGGAGGTCCACGGCGGGGAGGTGTCCGTGGAGAACCGGCCGGGAGGGGGCAGCCGCTTCACCGTGCGGCTACCTGCCCGGGCGTCCTGACGATACGGGTCGGCGGGCGCGGGCGGAGCGGCCCCGCCCGCCGCCTCTGTGGTCGAGGCCGTGGAGTGGGAGGGGCTGTGAGGCACAGAGGTCTGGGGGTCGCCGTGGTGGTGGCGCTGGCGGCGTCAGGAGCGCACGCGCAGCCGGCGGTGTCATTGCAGGCCGCGGTGGAGATGGCGGTGGCCAGGCATCCCGCGGTGACGGCCGCCCGGCAGGCGCTGGAGGCGGCGCGGGCGCGGCTCGCTCAGATCCGCGCCGGCCGCGCCCCCCAGGTGGCCGTGGTGGTGGAGTCGGCCTACGGCACGACCCGGGCAGCTCCGTCGGCGCCGACGTGGACCGCCACCGGCGAGGTCCGGGCGTCGCTGGAGCTGGTGAACCTGCTGGTCCGCTACCAGGTCGAGCAGGCCGAGGCCGCGGTGCGCGCCGCGGAGGCGGCGGTGCAGCAGGCCCGGCAGGACGTTGCCCTGGCCGCCGCCCAGGCGTACTTTGCCGTGCTGCGGGCGCGGGCGGTGGTGACCGCCCGGGAGGCCGCCGTGGAGCGCGCCGAGGCCCAGGTGCGCCAGGCCGAAGCGCAGGCCGCAGCCGGCGTCGCCGCGCGGGCCGACGTCCTGCAGGCCCGGGCGGCGCTGGCGGCGGCGGAGGTGGATCTGATCGCCGCCCGCAATCAGGTGGACACCGCTGTGGCGCAGCTGCGGTCCGCGGTGGGAGTGCCCCTGACCGAGCCGGTGGAGGTCGCACCGTCCGAGCCTCCCTCGGTGCCTGTGCTCACCCGCGAGGAGGCCGTGGCGCGCTCGGGCGACCGGCCCGACGTGCGCCGGGCCGAGTGTGACGTGGAGGCGGCCCGCGCCGCCCTGGCCCTGGCCGAGGCCCAGGCGCGTCCGGCCGTGGTGGTGGCGGCCACCTCCTCCGCCGGGCTGCTGAACGGGAGCCCGCTGACCTGGCAAGTGGCGGCCACCGTGTCGTATCCCCTTGTGGACGGCGGCCGGGCGCAGGCCGCCGTGGTGGAGGCGCGGGCCAACCTGGCGGCGGCCCAGGCCCGGCTGGCTCAGGCGCGTCAGGCCGCCGAGCTGGACGCGCTGACCGCGTGGGTGGCGCTGGCCGACGCCCGCGCGCGGGTGGACGCGGCCCGGGTCAGCGAGGCTGCGGCGGGGGAGGCCCTGCGGGCGGCCGAAGGCCGCTATCAGGCCGGGGTGGGGACGATCGTGGAGGTTCTGGCCGCCCGCGCGACGTTCCAGTCCGCCGTCCTGGCGCGCATCCAGGCGGAGTTCGACGTCCAGGCCGCCGCCGCGCGGCTGCGCCACGCGATCGGGAGGCCGGTGGTGGGAGGCGAGCCATGAGGCGGTGGTGGGTGGCGGGCGTGGTGATGGTGCTGGTGGCGGCGTCCGCGCTGACCCTGGCCCGGAGACGGAGCGACCAGTCCGCCGCGCCCCCCATGCGGACGGCGCCGGTGACCCGGGGAACGGTGACGGTGACCGTGACCGGGACCGGCACGGTGGAGCCGGCGGCGCTGGTGGAGGTGCGCTCGCGGGCCACGGGGCGGGTCACCCGGGTCGCGGTGGACGAAGGGCAGCCGGTGCGCCGCGGGCAGGTCCTGGTCGAGCTGGACGACCCCGACGCCCGCGCGGCGGCCGAGGCGGCCCGGGCCGCGCTGCAGTCGGCCCTGGCGGCGGAGGCGTCGGCGCGGGCGCGGCTGGCGCAGTTGCGGGCCGGTCCTTCGGCCGCCGAGATCGCCCAGGCCGCCGAGGCCGTGGCCCAGGCCGAGGCGACTCTGGCCCGGGCGCGGGACACGCTGGCGCGGCAGGAGCGGCTGCTGGCCGAGGGCTATGTGGCGCAGGCGGTGGTGGACCAGGCCCGCGCGGAGGTCGAGATCGCCGCATCCCAGCTCCGGGCGGCGCGGGCGCGGCTGGCGGATCTGCGGGCGACGCCCCGCCCGGAGGACGTGGCGCAGGCCGAGGCGGCGGTGCGGCAGGCCGCCGCGCAGGTTCAACAGGTCCGGGCAACCCTGCGCCAGGCGGAGGAGCGTCTGGGCGAGACCCGGATCACCGCGCCCATCGACGGGGTGGTAGTGCAGAAGGCGGTGGACGTGGGCCAGACCGTGATCGGCGGCGGCGGGGTGGGAGGCACCCTGGTCATCGTCCTGGCCCGGGTGGATCCCCTGTACGCCACCGTGTACGTGGACGAGGCCGACGTGGCTGGCATCCGCCCCGGCATGCCGGTCACCCTGACCGCCGACGCGCTGCCCGAACAGGCGGTCCGCGGCCGGGTGGTGCGGATCGCCGCCCGGGCGGTGGTGAACCAGAACGTCACCCAGTTCGCGGTAAAGGTGGCGCTGGAGGATCCGCCGCCGGCTCTGCGGCTGGGGATGACCGTGGACGCCGAGTTTGTGGTCGCCCGGGCCGCCGACGTGCTGGTGGTGCCCCGGGAGGCGGTGCGGGGGACGACTGTGACCGTCGTCCGCAACGGGCGTCTGGAGCCTCGCCGGGTCCGCGCCGGGCTGTCCGACGGCCGCCTGGTGGAGGTGCGCGAGGGGCTGGCCGAAGGCGAGGTGGTGTTCCTGGGCTACGGCCGGCCGCAGTCCCCCGAGGTGCAGGGGCGGTCGCCGTTCACCCCGCAGTTCGGTCCGCGGCAGGCCCCGGGAGGGAGCCGGCGGTGAGCCTGCTGGTCCTGCGGGATGTCCACAAGACGTACCGGATGGACAGCGTGGAGGTGCACGCCCTGCGGGGGATCTCCCTGGAGGTGCGGGCGGGCGAGTTCGTGGCGGTGATGGGGCCGTCCGGGTCGGGCAAGTCCACCTTCCTGCACATCCTGGGCCTGCTGGACCGGCCCAGCGCCGGCGTCTACCTGCTGGACGGCCAGGACACCCGGGGGCTCACCGACGCGCAGCTCGCGCGCCTGCGCAACCGCACGATCGGCTTTGTCTTTCAGACCTACAACCTGCTGCCCCGCACCTCCGCCCTGGAGAACGTGGAGATGCCCCTGATCTACGCCCGGGCGCCGAACCGGCGGGCGCTGGCCGAGCAGGCCCTGCGGGCGGTGGGACTGGAAGCCCGCATGCACCACCTGCCCTCCCAGCTGTCAGGCGGAGAGCAGCAGCGGGTGGCCATCGCCCGCGCCCTGGTGACCCGGCCGCAGGTGATCCTGGCCGACGAGCCCACCGGCAACCTGGACAGCCGCACCGGGGAGGAGATCATGGGCCTGCTGCAGGAGCTGCACGAGCGCGGGCAGACCATCGTCCTGGTCACCCACGACCCCGAGGTGGCCCGCTACGCCCAGCGGGTGGTGTCTTTCCGGGACGGGAGGGTCGTGGGCGATGAGCCGGTGCGCGACCGGCGCCGGCGGCGGGAGGACGTGGCATGGTCGCCGCCATCGTGAAGGTGGCCCTGCGGGCGATCCGGGCCAATGCCCTCCGCAGCGCCCTGACGGCCCTGGGGGTCATCATCGGGGTGGCCGCGGTGGTGGCCATGCTGGCCCTGGGGACGGGTGCCCGCGCCGCGGTGGCCCGACAGGTGCAGGCGCTGGGCAGCAACCTGCTGGTCGTGTTCCCGGGCAGCGTGGGCTTGGGCGGGGTGCAGCTGGGTCTGGGGGCCGGCCAGACCCTCACCTGGGAGGACGCCCTGGCCGTGCGGGAACAGGTCCCCCAGGTGGAGGACGTGACCGCAGAGTTCGGCCGCACCGCCCAGGTGGTGGCCGCGTCCGCCAACACCGCCACCCAGGTGATCGGCGTCACCCCGTCGTACCAGGAGGTGCGCAACCACTACGTGGTCCGGGGAGCGTTCTTCACCGACGAGGACATGCGCACGCGGGCCCGGGTGGCGGTGCTGGGCCCAGCGGTGGTGGAGACCCTGTTCGGCTCGGCCGACGCCGACCCCGTGGGCAGCCGGATCCGCATCAACCGCGTCCCGTTCACCGTCATCGGTGTTCTGGAGGCCAAAGGGGCCGCCCCCGGCCCCGGCGGCAGCCGCGACGACGTGGTCCTGGTTCCCTTGTCGACGGCCCAGAAGCGGCTGTTCGGCGTGACCAACGTGCGCCAGATCTACATCAAGGTCCGCAGCGCCGACCAGATGTCGGCCGCCCAGGCGAGGGTGGAGGAGGTCCTGCGGGCGCGCCACCGCCTCCGCCCGGGGGAGGACAACGACTTCCGCATCTTCAACCAGGCGGACATCCTGGGCGCCCTGGAGGGTGTGAGCCGCACCATGACGCTGCTGCTGGGCGGGATCGCCGCGGTCTCGTTGCTGGTGGGCGGGATCGGCATCATGAACATCATGCTGGTCTCGGTCACCGAGCGCACCCGGGAGATCGGCCTGCGCAAGGCCGTGGGCGCCACCCGGGCGGACATCCTGCTGCAGTTTCTGGTGGAGGCGGTCCTGCTGGCCGCGGGCGGCGGGGTGGCGGGGCTGGCCCTGGGGGTGGCAGGCGCGCGGATGCTGACCCGCGCGTTCGGGTGGGCGACGGTCCTCGCCCCCGGGGGCGTCCTGCTGGCCCTGGCGTTCGCGGTGGCCGTGGGCGTCTTCTTCGGCTACTACCCCGCCCGCCGGGCGGCGGCCCTGGACCCCATCGTGGCCCTGCGGTACGAATGAGGCTCAGGTGGCCATCATCTACGTCGAGGACCTGGTCAAGCGCTTTGGGCCGGTCACCGCGGTGGCGGGGGTGACGTTTGCGGTCGAGGAGGGGGAGATCTTCGGCTTTCTGGGTCCCAACGGCGCCGGCAAAACCACCACCATCCGGATCCTGGCCACCCTCGCCCGGCCGACGGCCGGCCGTGCAGTCCTCAACGGCTACGACGTGGTCCGGCAGCCCCAGCAGGTGCGCCGGTCCATCGGCATCGTCTTCCAGGACCCCAGCCTCGACAACCGGCTGACGGCCGAGCAGAACCTGCGTTTCCACGCCATGCTGTACGGGGTCCCGCCGGCGGTGGCGGCGAGGCGGATCGACGAGGTCCTGGCCATGGTGGATCTGGCCGACCGCCGCCGCGCCTTGGTGGCGACGTTTTCGGGTGGGATGAAACGGCGGCTGGAGATCGCCCGGGGCCTGCTGCACCATCCCCGGGTCCTGTTCCTGGATGAGCCCACCCTGGGTTTGGACCCCCAGACCCGCGCCCGCATCTGGGAGTATGTGCGGGACCTGCGGCGGCGGGAGGGGGTCACGGTGTTCATGACCACCCACTACATGGACGAGGCCGAACACTGCGACCGCATCGGGATCATCGACCACGGGGGCGTGGTGGCACTGGACACCCCCGAGGCCCTCAAGGCCCGGGTGGGCGGCGACGTCATCACCCTGACCGCTCCCGATCCTCCCGCCCTGGCGGCCGCCCTGCGGGAGCGCTTCGGCACCGATGCCCGGGTGACCGACGGGAAGGTGATCCTGGAGAGGTCTGACGGCGCGTCCTTCGTCCCCGAGGTCGTCCGCGCCTTCCCGCGCTGGGTGGAGGCGGTGACGGTGCAGCGGCCGACCCTGGAGGACGTGTTTCTCAAGCTTACCGGGCATGCCATCCGGGACGAGGAAGCGTCTCCCGTGGACCGGATGCGCCTGCACGCCCGGGTCTGGAGGCGGTCGTGATGGAAGCTCGCAGGGACTCGGATGGGTCCGAGATCGGCACCTGGCGCCACGAGGTGCGGGCGGTGTTCGCGGTGTGGCTGCGCGAGGTGATCCGTTTCACCGCCGAGCGGGTCCGCCTGGTGGGCGCGCTGGGGCAGCCCCTGATCTACCTGGTGGTCATGGGCACGGGTGTGGGGGCGACCTTCCGCGCCGCGGCCGCGCCGGCGGGGTTTGACTACCGCACCTTCATCTTCCCGGGGGTGCTGGGGATGACGGTTCTGTTCACAGCGCTGTTCTCCGCCGTGTCGGTGATCTGGGACCGGGAGTTCGGCTTTCTCAAGGAGATCCTGGTGGCCCCGGTGTCCCGGGCCAGCATCGTCCTGGGCAAGGCCCTGGGAGGCGCCACGGTGGCGTGGGTCCAGGGGACGCTGCTGCTGGCGCTGACGCCGCTGGTGGGCATCCAGGTCGCCCCGGGCCAGCTGGTGCGCCTGTGGGTCGTCATGTTTGTGATGGCGTTCGCGCTGACCAGCCTGGGACTGGCCATTGCGGCGCGGATGTCCAGCATGGAGGGCTTCCAGGTGGTCATGAACTTCCTGGTGGTGCCCATGTGGTTGCTGTCGGGAGCCTTCTTCCCCCTACGGGGGGTCCCCGGGTGGATGGCGACCCTGATGCGGGTGAATCCCCTCACCTACGGAGTGGACGCCCTGCGGGGCGTGCTGTACGAGGGGTCGGCTCTGGCGGCGGCCCTCGTGGCCCACCCGTACGCGGCCGACCTGACGGTGGTGGCCGGCGTGGCCGCGGTCACCTGCGTGGCGGCCCTGGCGGCGTTTCGGCCGGCGGAAGCCTAGCGTCCGCGGGGACGGGGAGGAACCGCCGGCTCCGGCGGACAATCATTCGCATCGATCGCCCCGGGGAGGAGGACGCGATGGCCGACAGGCTCCACGTGCTGATCGAATACTGCGCCGAGTGAGGGTATCAGGGACACGCCGCCCGTGTGGCGGAGGAGATCCTCACAGACCACTGGGAACACATCAGCCGGCTGGAGATCGTGCCCTTCACCGACGGCCGGTTCGTGGTGAAGGTGAACGGCCGGGAAGTCTTCAGCAAGCGCGAGGCCGGACGCTTTCCCGCCAAGGGCGAGGCCACCAAGCTGGTGGCCCAGGTCCGCTAGCGGCGCGCGGGACGTCGGGCGCGCTCTCCGGGGGACGCGGGGGAACACGGGACCCGGGAGGCCGCGACTCCCTCGTCCTCCGATCGTCGGGGCCGGGGCGCATACGCGCGCAGTCTCGCCGGCGGCTGACGGGCCAGCCGACGACCTGCGGGAGGTCGGCCTGAAGCCGCGGTGGCTGCCCGGCCCGACCGGTAGAACTCGCACACGATGCGCGCCCCTCAGGCCGTCCCCGCCCGCAAGAGTCGGCCGCTTCTCCTCCGCGCCGCCACGGGGGTGTGGATGGCGGCCGTCCTGGTGGCTTCCCTGCTGCCCCCCTCCCTGGGCGGGCGGGGCGGCGCCGTCTGGCATGTGGTCGGGTACGGCGTTCTGGCGGTGCTGCTGGCGACCTGGCAGCCGGTAGGGCGGGCGGCGGCGTTCGCCTGGGGGTACGGGCTGCTGCTGGAGCTCCTGCAGGGCGTGACGCCTTCCCGGTCGGCGGAGGTTGGGGATCTGGTCGTGAACGCGGCCGCGGTGGGCGTGGCACTGCTCGTCCGCGCCGCGCTCAGGAGTGCCCGGCGATGAACGGCGCTCCCTGGTGGCGGGGATCCCGCGGCGAATGGTGGGTGGTCGCCCAGGGAGTCCTGCTGGTATCCCTGGCGGCGGCCCCGCCGCTGGGGCCGCGTCTGGTGCCCCGGGCCCCCTGGGCGGTGGCGGCCGCCTTCCTGCTGGCGGCGGGCGGGGTCGTCTTTCTGGTTGCCGGGGCGCGCGCCCTGGGCCGATCGCTGTCCCCGTTGCCGGTGCCGCGCCCGGGAGCGCGGCTGGTGCGCCACGGCATCTACCGGAAGGTGCGCCATCCCATCTACACGGGAGTGATCCTGCTGGCCGGCGGGTGGGCGGTGTATCGGGGCAGCGCGCTCCACCTGACCCTCGCCCTGGCGGTGGCGGCTTTCTTCGGGGCGAAGGCGTCCCGGGAGGAACGCTGGCTGGCCCGGCACTACGCGGAGTACGACGACTACCGGCGCGCCACGCGGCGCTTTTTGCCCTGGTTGTGCTGAGCGAGCGGTGGGACGTGCCGGTGGGGGCCGCTCCCTGCGCGCGGCCGCCCCGGGAGGGATCCTCAGCGGGCCGGCTGGACGTGCTCGCGGAGGCGGCGGACGGTGGTGGGCAGGACCATCCGCAGGCGGTGGTCGGGGAACCGGCCGGCGATGCGCTCGACCAGCGCGTCGTCGTCCAGCCCCTCCGCCACACCCTCCCGCACGACCCGTTCCACCTCGTCGTGGTAGCGGGCCTGGGCGTCCAGCAGTTCGGCCCCGCCCGGCGCGCCATGGCCCGGGATGAACACGTCGGCGTCCAGGGCCGCCAGCGCGCGCAGCCCCTGGCGGAGGCCGGGCAGGGAGGCGTGCTCGTAGTTGACGTGGTAGCCGGCAAAGACCAGGTCCCCGCAGATGGCCACGCGCTCGTCGGGCAGGAACAGGAACGTGTCGCCCGGGGTGTGTCCCCATCCGGGGTGCCACAGTTCCACCTCCAGGCCTCCCAGGTGCACCACCAGCCCCTCGTCGTAGACCACCTGGGGCAGAACCGGCGAGGCGTCGGCGAACAGGGGTGCGAGGGTGGGGTCCGCGCGGCGACTGCTGAGCAGCGCCGGGTGCTCCTCGGCCATGCGCTCCCGACAGGCCCGGTGGGCGAGGACGGCCGCGCCGGGAAAGGCCGCCGCGCCCCAGGTGTGGTCGGTGTGGTGGTGGGTGAAGGCCACGAACCGCACCGGCGCCGCGGTGCGCTCCCGTACCGCCTCGGCGATCTGCCGGCCCAGCGCCGGGGAGATCAGGGGGTCCACCACCAGCACGGCGTCCGCGCCGATGAGGGCGACGGCGTTGGCGCCGTAGGCGGTGGCCATCCCGTCTCCTCCGGCGGTGTACACCACCACCGACGGGCGTACCTCGGTCTCGTGCAGGTCAATGGCCACATAGGGGTATTCGGGTCGCCCCCCGACCGTCCCTGTGCCCCCCGCCCGGGTCGCTCACACAGATGTAAGGGCGCCCTCACGCACCTGTAAGCGCACGCCGCCTGCGGCCGTGGAAGAATCGCCCGTGGAGGGCAGGCAGCCCATCCTGCCGTGGAGGTGACGGAGATGAGGTGGACGTGGATCGGCCTGCGGCTGCTGGTGGTTCTGGTGGCGGTGGCCGGGACCTTGACCCCGGCGGTCCAGGCGACGGCCCAACCCCGGGTCACCGTGGAGGAGTCGGTGACCACCGATCCCCAGGGGAACCGGGTGGTGACCGAGCGGACCTTTGTGGACGGGGCGCTGGTGAAGGTCGAGGTCAAGGTCTTCAGCCCGCAGGGTGTGCTCCTGAGCAAGACCGAGGAGGTGTTCCAGAACGGCCAGGTGGTCAGCCGGGAGGTGGTCACCGTTTCCAACGGGGTGACCACGAAGGTGGAACAGGAATTCGAAAACGGTGTCCTGGTGGGGGAGGAGCGCGAAGTCCTCAACGCCCGGGGGGAGACGATCCACAAGGTCGAGACCGGGTTCGACGCCGCCGGCCAGGTGGTCGAGATGGAGGAACGCCTCCTGGTGGTCCAGGACGGCCAGCGGGTGGAGATCCGGCGGGAGTGGCGCCTGCGCAACGGCGTGCTGGTCCTGGTGGAGGAACAGCGGCGGGTTCTGTCGGACTCCGGCGGCCGCGGGCCGGGCGGGGCGGGCTCCGGCGACCGGGATGACGAGGACGACGATCATGACGACGACGATGACGACGATCACGACGCCGATGACGACCATGACGACGACCGCAGCGGCAGCAATTCGGGCAGCCACTGACGGCTGCCGATCGGACGGGCGTACCCGCGGCGCGGGACCACCCGCGCCGCGGCCCTTTCGGCGGGGGCAGGCCGACTAGGATCCCCCGCGGCGGGGCAGACTACTGTCGGCAGCCGGCCTGTCCCGGACTCTGCCGCCGGCTGCCTGGGAGGGGATCCCGATGGAGAACCTTCGCCGCGTCGGCGGGGAGGCCGGGGTGCTGGCGGGAATCGCCACGGCCCTGCTGTTTGTGGGCCTGGTATGGTTCTTCCCCCAGGCCGGGCTGCCTCTGGCCGACCAGACCAACCCCCACAAGTACATCGCCTTCATCACCAAGCACCAGGTCCTGTTCTGGCTGGTGAATGTCCTGGGAGGCCTGCTGGCCGCCCTGATGAGCGCCGTCCTGTTCCTGGCGCTGGGGGACCGGTTCGGGGACGAGGCGCCGGCCAGCGCCCGGATCGGCCCCCTGTTCGGCATCGGAGGCGCCGTGGGATTCGGCGCGGCCGCCCTGATCCGTCAGGTGGGCTACAGCGCCGCGGCCGCCATCTACCGCGGCAACCAGGCGGGAGCGGCGAACATGTTCCGGTCCCTGCAGGGCGTGGAGATGTCCATGTTCGCGCTGGGCCAAGTGGCCGTGGGGTTGGGCGCCATCGTGCTGGGGGTGGTGATGCTGCGCACCAAGAACTACGCCGGCGTGGGCTACCTCAGCGCCGTGGCCGGCACCACCATGTTCCTGGGCGGGTTCATCCCCCACGTGGTGCTGTTCGTGTCCAGTTTCGCCCTGATGACGGTGTGGTTCGTCTGGAGCGCGCTCGTCATGCGCGCCGAGGCGGGGCCTGCCTTCGTCCGGTGGGGTGCCCGGTCCCGCGCGCCCGAACGGAAGGCGGCGTGACTGAGAGGGAAAGGGAGGAAGGAAGAGGGGTGGACGGGGGGCCGGGGAGCCGGCCCCCAGTCGTCTGTGCGTCAGCGGAGTCCATCCCCGGCCGGGCCGGAGGCTTCCACCACGGTGAACGACCCGGACATCTGCTGGCCGTCGGCGAACACCACCGTGATGGTGACGATGTAGCGCACCCCGGGTACCACGTCCGCCGGCCCGAAGGTGTACGAAAACCGCCCGTCGTCACCCGCCCGCACCATGTCCGCCACGCTGACCGGCGTCGCTCCGGAGGCGTACTGCACGGTGACGTACACCACCGCCCCCGGCTCCGTCCGGCCCTCGATGGTGAAGGGCGACCGGACCACCTCCCGGTCCCGCGGCGCCAGGAGGACCAGCCGCGGCCGGACGGCCGGAGCCGCGCCTGTGCCGGGAGACTGTGGCGGGGGACTCGGGGCCGGGGTGGCCGCGGAGGCTTCGGGCGGCGCGGGGGAGACCTCCTCGGCCGGCGGCGGTGAGGGCGGCGGGGGCGGAGCAGCGGCCTGCTGCCGGGTCCACTGGCGGGCGAGCCGGGTCTCCGAAGGCTGGGCCGTCATGTAGTCGGTGGGCTCGGTGCCCCGGATGAATGCCTCCCGGCGCGGGTCGTCGCAGCTGCTCGTGGCGCGCAGGCCCGAGGTGCCGCACACGGTCACCGTCACGACGCCCGGCGGCTCGGGCCAGTCGTCGGGCGGATAGCGCCCGACAGCCGCCTGCATGAACGCCCGCCAGATGCGCGCGGGCACCGTCGCCCCCACCACCTTCACCATGGGGGAGTTATCGTCGTTACCCACCCACACCGAGGTCACCAGGTACGGGGTGTATCCGATGAACCAGGCGTTGCGGTAGTCGTCGGTGGTGCCGGTCTTGCCCGCCAGCGGCCGCCCCAGGGCAGCTCCCCGGCCGGTCCCCCGCAGGATGACCCCCTTGAGGATGTCGGTCATCACGTAGGCGTACTCGGGCGGCACCACCAGTTCCCGCCGGGGCGCGTGCTCCTCCAGGACCTGGCCCAGGCGGTCCTCCACCCGCAGGATGGCCAGCGGCTCGGCGCGGACTCCCAGGGCCGCCAGCACGCCATAGGCGGAGGTCAGCTCCAGTGGGGTGACCTCGGAGGACCCCAGAGCCAGGGACAGGTCCGGCCGCAGGGGGCTGCGGATACCCATCTTCTGGGCCAGCCGGGCCACCCGCACCGGCCCCACCTGCTCCAGGGTGCGGATGGCGGGGATGTTGATGGACCGCTCCAGGGCCTGGCGCATGCGCACCGGGCCGGCGAACTCCTCGGTGTAATTCTTGGGCTTCCAGATCCCCTGGGGGGTGTCGTACTCGATGGGCTCGTCCACGATGATGGTGGTCGGCGGCATGCCCTGCATGAGGGCGGCCAGATACACGAAGGGCTTGAAGGCCGAGCCCGGCTGGCGGCGGGCCTGCCATGCCCGGTTGAACTGGCTGTGGGCAAAGTCGTAGCCGCCGATCATGGCCAGGATGTGCCCCGTCTGGGGGTCCAGCGCCACCAGGGCGCCCTGGGTGACGTTCAGCTGCGCGGTCCGGGCCGCCTCAATGCCCCGGCGGACCGCCCGCTCGGCCTCGGCCTGCAGGGCCGGGTCCAGGGTCGTGTACACCCTCAGCCCGCCCGTGTAGACCGTCTCCTCCCCGTACCGCTCCAGCAGCTGGGGCAGGATGTAGGAGATGAAGTAGGGGGCCCGCACGCCCACCAGACCCGCGTTGCCTTCCGGCTGCAGGCGCAGCCGCTCGGCGGCGGCTGCGGCGGCCTGCTGGCGGGTGATGTAGCCGAGGGCGGCCATGCGCTGGAGGACCAGGGACTGGCGCCGCCGGGCGGGGACAGGGTCCCGGAACGGGTCGTAGGCCGACGGGGCCCGGATCAGCCCGGCGAGGAAGGCGCTTTCGGCCAGGGTCAGGTCCCCGGCGGGCTTGCCGAAGTAGATGCGGGCGGCCATCTGCACCCCGTAGGCGCCGTGGCCGAAGTACACCTCGTTCAGGTACCGTTCCAGGATCTCGTCCTTGGTCAGCCGCCGCTCGATCTCCACCGCCAGGACCATCTCCGCCAGCTTGCGGCTGAGGGCACGGCGCCGGGTCAGAAACAGCGACCGCGCCAGCTGCTGGGTGATGGTGCTGCCGCCCTCCACGATCTCGCGGGCCAGCAGGTTGCGCCACACGGCGCGCACGGTGCCGCGGATGTCCACCCCGGGGTGGGAGTAGAAGCGTTCGTCCTCGATGGCGATGACGGCCCGGCGCAGCGTCAGGGGAATCTCGCCCAGCGGCAGGACCACGCGGTTTTCCCGGTACAGGCTGGCGATGAGCTCTCCGTTGCGGGCGTAGACGCGCGTGGCCTCCCCGGGCGGCGTGTAGATGGGCGAGATGTCGGGCAGGTGGCGCACGAGCCCCAGGATCACGCCCACCAGCAGCCCGGACCCCGCCGCGGCCACCACGGCGACGAGGGCCGCGGCCGCCAGGATGAGGCGGCGCCGCCGGGGAGGAAGCGGCGGGAGCCGCCACCTCCGGGTGTGGACCACGGAGCCGGGGATCGTCATCGGACGCTGGGTGGTAGTTCGCCGGTCGCCCGCGGCCGCCTGCCGCGGGGGGCCCGGCCGTACCGGGGCCTGCGCCTCCGCAGCGGATGTGCCCCCTCTTCTGACCCTCGTAGACCGGCGGGTGTGGGGTCGGCCGGGCGCGGGCATGGGAGTGGGTGGAGGCGGACGGATGAGGTCGTACCGCGCGGGCCTCGCGGTGGCGGCGTCGGCGCTGGTGATCCTGCTGGCCCCGGCGGGCCTTCGCGCCCAGCCCGCTTCCCCGCCTGCGGTCTACCTGATCACCGTGGTCGTGCGTCCCGGGGACACCCTGTGGAGCATCGCCCGCCGGTACGGGGTCACGGTGGAGGCCATCGTCCGCGCCAACGGCCTGTCCGACCCCCACCGGATCTATGTCGGCCAGCGGCTGGCCATCCCGGTCCCGGCGCGCCTCCCGCCCGACCGCGGGACCGCGCCGGCGGACTTTGTGTGGCCGCTACGCGGGGAGGTCCTGTCGGGCTTCGGCGCGCGGGGCGGCGCCCGCCACGACGGGGTCGACATCGCGGGAGAGCACGGCGCGCCCGTGGTGGCGGCGCGGGCCGGGCGCGTGGCCCACGCGGGGTGGTACTACGCCTACGGGCTCACCGTGATCGTCGACCACGGGGATGGTCTGCAGACCCTGTACGGCCACCTGTCGTCGCTGCTGGTGCGGGCGGGAGACGCGGTGCGCGCGGGGCAGCCCATCGCCCGGGTGGGGTGCACGGGCCGGTGCAGCGGGTCCCACCTGCACTTTGAGATCCGGGTCCGGGGGCGGGCGGTGGACCCGTCGCCCTACCTGGCAGGTCGGCCTCCGGTTCCGGGACCCGCTGCGACGTCCGCCAGCAGCCGGTCCGGCCCGGCGGGGGGCCGATCGGAGGGGCCGACGACCGTCGAGTCGGTCGTCGTGGAAGGCGACACCGTCGTCCGCACCGTGGACACCTTCCGCGGGGGCCGGCTGGTGGCGCGACGGGAAGAGGTGGTCACGGCGTGGGGCGGGTTGCGTCGGCGGGTGGTGCGGGAGTACCGGGTGGAGGGCGGCGTGCCCGTCCTGGTCAGCGAGCGAGTAGCGGTGGAAGAGGAACAGCGGGACTAGGCGCCGGCCAGCAGGCCCGTTCCTCCGGCATCGCCCCTCGCCGCCGCAGACGCGACATCGGGGTCTGACCCCAATTTCCCGATGGTATAGCCGGGTCGGATCACGGGGGGAGGGCCGGCGCGGGCCGACTGCCACCGGGGACCCTCCCTGTGGCGTCGGGCGCAATGCCACGGAATAGCGCGACGACGCCCCGCGTTAAGACGGGTGTGGAGGTGACAGGGTGCGGATCGTACCGTTAGCTTTCACCGACGACGCGCACCAGCCGTCCCCCGGCCGCCAGGTGGACGACGGGGAAGCCCTGGATGCCTACTCCCGCGCCGTGGTGGCCGCGGTGGAGCTCGTCGGTCCGGCGGTGGTCAGCGTGGGGATGGCCCGCCGGGCTCCGGATCCCTGGCGCCGGCGCGGCCTGCCGGAGATGCGCGGCGCCGGCAGCGGCGTCCTCATCGCCCCCGACGGCTACATCCTGACCAACAGCCACGTGGTGCGGGGAGCCGACCGGATCGAGGTCCGCCTGCCCGACGGACAGGAGATGATCGCCGAGCTGGTCGGCGATGACCCCCACACCGACCTGGCCGTGGTGCGCGTCCCGGGCACGGGACTGCCCTGCGCGGAGCTGGGAGACTCGTCCGCGCTGCGGGTCGGCCAGCTGGTGATCGCCATCGGCAACCCGCTGGGGTTCCAGGCGACGGTCACCACCGGGGTCGTGAGCGCCCTGGGGCGCACCCTGCGGGCCCAGACCGGCCGGCTCATCGAGAACGTCATCCAGACCGACGCGGCTCTCAACCCCGGCAGCTCCGGCGGGCCCCTCGTGGACTTCCGGGGACGGGTGGTGGGCATCAACACCGCCATCATCCTGGGATCCCAGGGCATCTGCTTCGCCATCCCCAGCAACACCGCCCGCTGGGTGGCCGGCCAGCTGATTCGCGACGGTCGCGTGCGGCGCAGCTACCTGGGCGTGGCCGGGCAGGCGGTCCGCCTGCCGCCGGGCGCTGGCGGGCCCGCGCCGGCGGCGGCCGTACGCGTGGTGGAGGTCCAGCCGGGGACCGCGGCCGAGGCGGCCGGCCTGCGGCCGGGCGACGTGATCCTGCGGGCAGGGCAGACGCCTACCGCCTCCCCGGACGATCTTCAGCGGATCCTGGGCCGCCACCCCGTGGGCCAGTCCCTGGAGCTGGAGATCCTGCGGGATGGCAGGCGCCTGTCGGTGGTGGCGGTGCCCACCGAGCTGCCCGACGACCTGTAAGGAGGCGCCCGGGCCGGTGGCGGGCCTCCGGGCCCGGAGGAAAGGCCTGCGCGGCGGCCCCGTACCCGTTGTCACGCCACGCCGCGGGGCTCACCTCCGGGACTCAGGCCGGGGGCGTCTGCCGCACCAGAGCGCGCACCGCCTCCGCCGAATCCATCTGCAGGGCGCGCCGGGCGAGGTCGCGGGCCACATCCAGCGACCACCGGCGAATGACGGCCTTGGCCGCGGGGATCGCCTGGGGGGCCATGCTGAACTCGTCCAGCCCCAGCCCCAGCAGGATCGGGATGGCCTCAGGATCCCCGGCCAGCTCTCCGCAGAGGCCGACCCACCGGCCGGCTGCGTGTCCCTCCTCGATCACCCGCTGGATCTGGCGCAGGACCGCCGGGTGGATGGCGTCGCCCAGCGCGGCCACCCTCTCGTTGCCCCGGTCGGCGGCCAGGGTGTACTGGGTCAGGTCGTTGGTCCCGATGGAGAAGAAGTCGACTTCCCGGGCAAAGATGTCCGCCAGAATCGCCGCCGACGGCACCTCCACCATCATCCCCACCTGGACGCGCTCGGCCACCGGATGACCGGCGGCGCGGACCTCCTGGGCCGCCTGGGCCAGCGCCGCCTGGGCCCGGCGCAGCTCGTCGGGAGTGGCGATCAGGGGGAACATGATGCGCAGGTCGTGGCCCGGGCTCGCCCGCAGCAGCGCCCGCAGCTGGGGCAGGAACAGGTCCGGCCGCTGCAGGCTGATCCGGATGGCCCGCCAGCCCAGAAAGGGGTTGGCTTCGGCGGGCATCGGGAGGTAGGGCAGGGGCTTGTCTCCGCCGATGTCCAGGGTGCGGATCACCACCGGCCGGGTGCCCATGACCTCCAGGATGGCCCGGTAGGCGGCCAGCTGCTCCTCCTCGGAGGGAGGGGTCCGGCGGTTGAGGTACAGAAACTCGGTCCGCACCAGGCCGATGCCTTCGGCGCCCTGGCGCAACGCCTCGGCCGCCTCCTCGACGGCGCCCACGTTGGCCACCACCTCGACCCGGCGGCCGTCGCGGGTGCGGGCGGGCTCTGCGGCCGCCCGCACCTCGTCCTGCCGGCGGCGGCTGTCGGCCGCCTCGCGCGCGGCGAACTCCTCCACCGCGGCCGCATCCGGGTCCACCACCACCTGGCCGCGCGTCCCGTCCACCAGCAGCCGGGTCCCCTCACGCACCTGCAGGATCGCCGGGCCGATGCCGACCACCGCCGGTTTGCCCCACGCGCGGGCCAGGATGGCGGTGTGGGAGGTGGGGCCGCCCTCGGCGGTGCAGAAGGCCCGCACCCGCGCCACGTCCAGCGCGGCCAGCTGGGAAGGTGCCAGGTCACGGGCGACGATCACCGCCGGGGCCGCCGGCAGCGGCCCGGCCCGCTGCCGCCCCAGCAGGTGGTCCAGCACGCGCCAGCCCACGTCGCGCACGTCAGCCGCCCGGGCCCGCAGGGTCGGATCGGGCAGCTGCTGCAGCTGGCGGGCGAAGTGCTCCACCGCGTCCATCCAGGCCGCCTCGGCGTTGACGCCCCTCTCCAGCGCGGCCTGGACCAGGCCCAGCAGGGCGCTGTCGTCCAGGAACAGCAGGTGGGCGTCGAAGATGGCCGCCTCCGCCGGCCCCGCCTCCGTCGCCACCTTCTCCCGCAGCCGGCGGATCTGGTCCCGGGCGGCGGCCCGGGCGGCGTCCAGGCGCGCGCGCTCGTCCTCCGGCCGGCAGCCGGTCCGGCGGGGAATCTCCACGGGCACCTCTTCCCACAGCACGGCCGGCCCCGAGGCCAGTCCCGGGGCGGCGGCGATGCCGGTGAGGGTGCGGGAGGAAGACACGCAGGATCAGTGGCATGCGGCGGCGCCGGCGGCCGCGGCCGCCGGCGCCGCATCCAGCCTCCCTGCTACTTCGACCGGCCGCCTGCCGATGCCTTCACCGGCGACCAGCCTCGCTCCACGTAGGCCCGCTGGAACCAGCTGGCCAGGGCGATCAGGACCAGGGCTGCCACCACCACTCCGATGATGCCAATGCTCCGGGCCAGGTTGCCCACCACGATGCCGTACCAGGCAAAGTCGGTGTCGCCGAAGGTGGTGTTGGCGAACCCCAGCGCTCCCAGGACCTTCAGCAGGAATGCCGGCAGGAACGTGATCAGCACGCCGTTGGCGAATCCGCCCCACGCGGCCCCCCACCGGCCGCCGGTGGCGTTGCCGAACACGCCGGCGGTGCCGCCGGTGAAGAAGTGGGGCACCATGCCCGGCAGGATGAGCGCCAGCGCCCAGGCGCTGCCCAGCCAGACGGCGATGAGCCCCAGGCTCACCAGCCCGCCGAGCACGCTGGTGAGAAAGCCGATCAGGACCGCATTGGGAGCGTAAGGGAACGCCACCGGGCAGTCCAGGGCCGGCAGGGCGCCGGGCACCACCCGCTCGGCGATGCCGGCAAACGCCGGAACGATCTCGCCGATGATGGTGCGCACGCCCAGCAGAATGACCGCCACGCCCACGCCGAAGTTCAGGGCGTTGAGGACCTGGGCCATCAGGTACGCGGCCACCGTGGTGCCTTCGGCCAGGCCCACGCCCTTGATGGCCATGGCGGCTCCCACCCGGGCGAGGTACCACAGGGCGAAGACCAGGTAGATGATGAACATGGCCACCGCGGTGCCCACCATGGGCTCCCGCAGGAAGCGCAGGCTGGCCGGGAACTCAATCTCCTCGGTGCTGCGGCCCTTGCGCCCGGTCACCCGGGTGACCAGCTGGCCCATCAGGCCCCCGGCGATGTAGCCCAGAGAGCCGAAGTGGCCCATGGCGATCTTCTCGCCGCCGGTGACCGCCCGCATCCACGGGTGGGCGAAGGCCGGCATGATGACCATGATGGTGCCCAGCAGAAACGCCCCCACGATGACGGCCACGGTGCCGCCGATGCCCACCGTCACCAGGATCACGGCCAGCATGGTGGCCATGTAGAAGATGTGGTGGCCGGTGAGGAAGACGTAGCGGAGGTTGGTGAGCCGGGCGATCAGGAGGCTGGCGAAGAAGCCGACGAACATCAGCCAGGCCGTCAGCGCCCCGTACTCCCGCTGGGCGAGCGCGACGATGGCCTCGTTGGTGGGGACCACGCCGCGGGCTCCGGTGGCGCCCAGGATCAGCTTGCCCAGAGGATCCAGGGCATTGATGACGGTGACGGCCCCCACCACCAGGATCAGGAACCCCATGGTGGCCTTGACGGTGCCGCCGATCACCTGGCTCCAGGGCCGCCGCAGGGCAATCAATCCCACGGCGGTCATCAGCCCCACCAGGTAGTAGGGCTTGCTGAAGATCTCGTCGACGAAGAACTTGATGATGGCCACGATCACCTGCATGCTTCTCCCCCCTCTGGCCCGCATCCGGGCGACCGACGCGCCCGGGGGCTCGCAGTGACCTGCCCGCAGGCCGTGCCGCTCTCACCCCCTCCCCGCGCCGCCGGCCCGCCCCTAGGAGGGGGCCAGCGCCGCCCGCAGTTTGTCCACCATCTCCGACAGGTCCACGAAGTTGGTGATGGTCACCACCCGCGCCCGGACCGGCCCCAGCTGCTCGGCCAGTTCCTTGGACGTGATGATGAGGTCGGCGTTCTGGGCCAGGCCGCGGGCCACGTTGATGTCGGCCACCTCCAGGTCGGCCTCCACCCCCAGCTGGCGCAGCGCCTTTTCCGCCTGCATGCGCAGCAGCAGCCCGCTGCCCAGCCCCATGCCGCACACCGCCAGAATGCGCATCGCCTCTCTCCTTACCCGCCGGCGGCCTGTGGTCCTGCCAGGCCGGATGTTGACCGTTCGTAGGCACTGATCATCGCGCGCACCTGCTCGGCCGACCGCGCGGCCAGCAGGGCCTGTCGGCGCTGGCCGTCTTCCAGCAATCCCGCCAGGGTGGCCAGGGCCCGCACGTGGGAAGAGCTGTCCGGTGCCGCCAGCCCCACCACCAGGACCACCGGGTCGTTCTCCCGGTGGCCGAAGGGGACCGGCTCCGCCAGGGTCACCCACGCCAGCCCGGGCCGCAGGACCGCCGCCGACGGCCGCGCGTGGGCCAGGGCGATCCCCGGGGCGATGACGATGTAGGGGCCCAGCTGCTCGACGGTGGCGATCATCTCCGCCGTGTAGGCAGGCGTCGTAATCCCTGCCGCCACCAGCGCCTCCCCGCAGGCCGCGATGGCCTCCCGCCAGTCGCGGGCGGAGACGCCCAGCCGGATGGCGCCGGGGGGCAGCAACTCGGACAGGGACAGCGCGCGCTCCACGGTGAGTCCCGGCCCAGTCCATTCGAGTCCGCAGACTGGCCTCCTGCGCACGGGGGCCTGGGGTCACTCACAGCCTGCCGGCGAAGTCGGAGGCAACCAGCCGCTCCAGCGCCGCCGCCGCCTGGTCCTCGTCGGGCCCCTCCACGGCGATCTCGATCTCGTGGTTCTGCTCCACCCCCAGGGTGAGGACGCTGAGGATGCTCTTGGCGTCCACCCACCCGCTGTCGGTGGTCGCATTGCGCACCCGAATCCGGGAGGCAAACCGCGCCGCCTCGGAGACGAACACCGCCGCCGGGCGGGCGTGCAGTCCCACTTCGTTGACCACTGTCAGCCGCAGGCGTTTCATCGTCCGCCCACGGTGTCACCGCGACCACATGTCAGCGAAGTGTCGCATACAGTGTGTCCTTCCACCGCCGGACGTCGATGGCCCAGCACACCTCCACATTGGGATCCCGGTTGAGCACGCCGTGGCGGTCCACCACCGTCATGCCCCTGGTGAGGTCGCTGGCGGTCTCCACGTCCACGAAATGCCGGCTGCGGGAGATGCACACCGCCGGGTCCAGGGCGATGCTCATGGTCACCGGGTCCGGCAGGGTCAGCCCTGGATCGCCCAGCCACCGGCGGGCCACCTCGATGGCCGTGCGGTTGCAGTCCAGGACGAAGCGGGCGTAGGGGGTGCCCAGGCGGCGGAGCTCCTCCATCCCGGCATCGTCGAACGCCGCCTCGCCGCGGCAGTGCTCCCAGCCCACCATCAGGATGGGCATGCCCGAGTGGAAGACGATGCGGGCGGCCTCGGGATCCACCCAGATGTTGTACTCCGCCGCGGGAGTGATGTTGCCGACGGTGCAGGCCGCCCCGCCCATGACGTAGCACTGGCGGACCAGGCGGGCGATCTCCGGCGCGCGGCGCAGGGCCAGGGCGATGTTGGTCAACGGTCCCAGGGTCACCAGGGTGTACTCGCCCGGCCGCGCCCGGATCAACCGGATCAGGGCGTCCACGGCGTGCTCGGGCTGCGGCGGGCGCGACGGCGCGGGATAGTTCATCCCGCCCATGCCGTCCGGCCCGTGGAAGAAAAACGCCCAGCGGGGCTCGCGCATCAGCGGCCGGTCGCAGCCCACATACACCGGCGTGTCCTTCCCGCACAGCTCGATGGTGTAGCCGGCGTTGCGGGCGCCCATCTCCACCGGCACGTTGCCGGCCACGATGGTGACCGCGTCCACCTGCACGTCCGGCCACCGGTGGGCCATCAGGATCGCCACCGCGTCGTCGCTGGCCGTGTCCGTGTCGATGAGGAACCGCCGCACCATCCCCTCAGCCTCCTGTCGTTCTTCCCGTTGGCGGCCGGGGAGTGCAGGCGGCCCGTCAGACATGGTGACCGCCACCACGCCCGCTTCTCCCCGGACCTTCACCCGTTGACGTCGTAGGTGTGCATCCGGCGGCCGTGGCCCCGCTCGGCCAGGCGGGCCATCCGGTCCTGCGCTTCCCGCAGCGCCTGCTCGATATCCACCGTCAGCAGCCGCCGCCCCCGCATCAGCACCCGCCCGTCCACGATGACCGTGTCCACGTCGCTGGCGCGCACGCCGTACACCAGGGCCGCCCGCAGGTCGTGGGACGGCCGGGTGTGTACCCCGTCGACGCGCACCAGGATGATGTCGGCCAGGAAGCCCGGCGCCAGCCGGCCCAGCGTCTCTCCCTGCCGCAGAGCCCGCGCGCCTTCCCCGGTGGCCAGGGCCAGCGCCTCGTCCACCGTGAGCACCCGGGGATCGCCCTGGGTGTGCTTTTGCAGCAGCGCGGCCAGCCGCATCTGCTCGACGATGTCCAGGGTGTTGTTGCTGGCGGCTCCGTCGGTGCCCAGCCCCACCGGGATCCCGTGGCGGCGCATCGCCACCACCGGCGCGATGCCGGCGGCCAGCTTGAGGAACGTCTTGGGACAGTGGGCCACGCCGGCCCCGCTGGACGCCAGCAGGGTCACGTCCTCGGGCGTGGCGTGGGCGGCGTGGGCGCACAGCAGCGGGACCTCCAGTAGCCCGGCGTCTTCCAGCACGCCGATGGGCGTCCGCCGGTGGCGTTGCAGGCTGGTCAGCACCTGCTGCACCGTCTCCGACACATGGATGTGGACCCCCAGCCCCAGCCGGCGCGCCTCCCCGCCCACCTCGCGGAGGAAGTCCGGAGGGCAGGTGTAGGGCGCGTGGGGCCCCAGCCAGGCCGTGATCCGGCCGCCGGCGGCTCCACTCCAGGTGGCGGCGAAGTCGGCGGCGGCGTCCAGCTCCTGGCGGGGGTTGTGGCCGAACATGGTGGGCGCCAGGTGCGCCCGCAGCCCGGCGTCCGCCATCGCCTGGGCCACCCGATCCATGTGGAAGTAGTGGTCGGCCACGGTGGTGATGCCGCTCTGGATCATCTCGGCGGCGGCCAGCAGCGCCCCCCAGTAGACGTCGTCAGGAGTGAGGTTGCTCTCCATGGGCCAGATGTGGTCGTTGAACCACGCCTCGATGGTGACATCCTCGGCCGCGCCCCGGAACAGGACCATGGCGGCGTGGGCGTGGCAGTTGATCAGCCCCGGCAGCGCCACCAGACCCGTTCCATCGATGACCTCGGCTGCACCCCCGGCCTGATCGCCGGGCGGGGGCACCGGCACGCCCGGCGCCGTCGGCCGGATGTCGGCGATGCGGTTGCCGGCGACGACGATGTCGTGGGCCGGCAGGACCGCCGTGCGGCTGCCCTGCGGGTCCACCACGGTCACGTTACGGATGACGAGCCCGCTCACGGCCGAGGGGGCTCCTGTCTCGGTCTCGAGAACAACGGCAGATCACCCACCCCCAGGCGCATCAAACCAGTTCGCGTCACCCACCGTCCGGCCCCGTACGACGTGCGCAGCGGGCGTCCTTCAAATGCCGCAATGCGGCCGTTGACGATGGTCATGACCACTCGCCGGGCCCTGGGCTCGATCAAGACGACGTTGGCGCGGGCTCCGGGTCCCAGGTGACCCAGGTCGCGCGTCCACCACCCTTCTCCGGTCACCTCCGACAGGAAGCGGGCCGGATGCCAGGTCATAGTGGCCACCGCATCGGCGAGTGAGAGCACGCCGCGCTCTGCCAGCTCCAGCAGGCACGGAACATTTTCCCGTACGTCCCCAAATCCCTTCATGGTTGCATTGCATGGACCGTCGGATGTCAGCAACAGGCACCGTCGGTCGGCCACAGCCTGGAGCGCCAGGACCTGGGCGCGGGCATCGATCAGCAGTCCGTCACGGAGCCCCCGGGACGGGCGCAGGTGGGCCGTCGTGAAGTCCACCCGGATCCAGGGGTGGGTGCGTGCCAGGGCCAGAACCCGCTGCAGGCTCTCGACCGGATTCCCGTGGGTTCCCGAGGCTGCGGCCGTGGCATGGGTCAGGAGGACCGTCCGCCCGCGGCTGGCACGCACCACCCGCTCTGCGTGTTCAGGATCCTGGCAATGGGACATGAACAGCAGACGGGCAGCCGACGTGATCTGGAAGCAGGCCTCCAGGTCATCGTCGGAGAGGATCCAGTGCCCCATGTGGTCCTTCAGACCCACCACCAGCGAGCCCGTGGCATTGGTGATAGGGTTGCGGGTGATCACCTGGGCCTGCTCCGGGCCGGCCAGCTCGCCCCGGAAGTACGCGATCAGTTGGGAGACGGATGCCCGGGTCCCCAGGACGGCGGCGGCCCCCAGCAGGCACCCGACCGACAGGGGCAGGCCGCGGTCGACCTCGGCACCTAGCAATGCCGGGGTCATGAGAGTGTTGCCGGCGCCCGGCGTGAGGGCGACGGTTACTCCGGCCGCGACGGCTTCGGGGGCGGGTGTGGTGGAGACGTCGAACAGGTCGTAGAGGTGACAGTGCAGGTCTATCAGGCCGGGGGCTACCACCAGGCCCGTGGCTTCCACAACCCGTGTTCTCGCCCCCGGCGTGATGCCGTCTGCCACCTGCTGGATCCGTCCGTCGGCGACAGCCACGTCTGCGACGGCATCCACACCTCGGGCCGGATCCACGACCCGTCCTCCCCGGATGAGCAGTTCTCCGCTTTCCCCTTCCGGGAGGTCCATGGACGCCAGGGATGTCGTGTAGCTCATCGATACTCCCCCCACGAACAACCGTGGGATCGGAGGAATCGCACCACCTCCCGGTGCCTGGGGAGGTGTCCGCGAGGCCCCAGGCCCGTGGTGGAGAGGGCTGCAGCCGCGTTGGCGTAGGCGGCAATCTGCTCCAAGGGCCACCCGCGGCAGAGTCCCAGCACCAGCGCCGCGCTGAAGCAGTCGCCTGCGCCGGTGGTATCCACTGCCCGCACGCGGAATCCGGGATGCACCACGACCCGGGTACTGTCGGCCAGAATGGCTCCGTGTCGGCCCAGGGTCACGGCGACGACCTGCGGTCCCAGTTCCAGAACACGGCGGGCCGCACGAATCGCGTGGCCTGCGCGCGGGACGCCGTTCATTCCCCAGAAACTGGCCAGCCCGCCGCGGTTGAACACGGCCAGGTGGGTGCGAGGAAGCAGGACAGAGCCGCGTGCGGGCGTCAGGGCGGCTGTGGGTTCCACTTCCAGGGCCAGCCGGCACCCCGCGGCGGCCGCTTCGGTCGCCACGCGGTGGGCCAGGGCGAGGTCGTGGGGCGACAGGTACACGAATCGGGCGGTGGACAGGTACTGGCGCAATGGCCGTTTCGGGGGCAGCCGCTCCCGGAGAGAGGGGACCACGACGATGGCGCGCTCTGCCGACCGACCCAGGAGAATCACCGTGAAGTTGGTCTGCTGGTGGCGCACCACCTGGACGTGTCGAGTGTCGACGCCGAAGCGGCGGAAGTCCTGCATCAGAAGGGCACCGTCGGGGTCCGCGCCTACGGTGCCCATCCACGCGGCTCGCCCGCCCAGGCGGGCGAGGGCGCAGGCGAAGTTGGCCATAGTCCCTCCCGGCAGGCGACCCACCGGTGCGCCCACCACCTTTTCGTCGTAGGCCGGCAGACGCGGCACCCGGATGACCAGGTCCACGGCAGCTGCTCCGCATGCAATAGCGTCCAGCCGTATCCCGGCAGCGTGGGTCATCGCGGCTCACCCCAGGAGCGGCATCTTGCTGCCACGAACATGGAGTCCATGGGAATGGGGATAGTGTCGTTCGTAGTCTTCTTCGCCACGTTGTACAGTGCCATCGCCGCCTTCACCTTTGTCGCCCTGGCCCTGTTCGCCCGTGGGCTCTCCCCTTCCCAGACCGGCGTCCTCCTCAGCGTGCTGCCCGTCCTGCAGGTCGTGGTGCAGCCTCTGTGGGGCATGGCCGCCGATACCACCGGACGCACCAAGGGCCTGCTGCTAGTGGCCTGCGGCGGGCTGATGGTGGGCTCCCTGGGTCTGTGGGCGGCTGCGCAGATGGCGTGGCTGGTGACGGCGGTAGTGCTTGTGGCTGTCAGCCGGGCGGGAATTCTTCCTCTGGTCACTACACTGGCACTCGACCACCTGGGCGCCGCGAGCCACGGGTTCGGTCGCATTCGCCTGTGGGGGTCGCTGGGGTTTTCGCTGGCGGTGGTGGTCGCCGGCTGGATGGCCGGCGGCGCCGATCCCAACGCTGTGCTTCTTGTCCACGCCGTGTGTGTGGCCGCTGCCTTCCTCGTCGCCCTCAGACTTCCGGGCGGCCCCGCGCGGCGTGAGGTGGGGAGGGCAGGTGGATATCGTCTTGCTCTCGTTCCGGGCCTGGGGTGGGTGGTGGTGGCGGCAGCCCTGGCCGGAACCGGACTGGGGGTGAACAATACGTTTCTCGCGGTGTTCGTGCGCGATTTGGGCGGGCCCTCCTGGACCCTTGGTGCGGCGTTCGCCATCGCTGCCGCAGGCGAAGTTCCTCTGATGGCGGCCATGCACAGGCTCATCGCCCGGGTGGGCGCTCCCCGACTGGTCAGCATGGGCCTGATGGCGTTGGCCGTCCGCTGGAGTCTGTACAGCGTGCTCCCGTCCGTCTGGCCGTTGCTGCCGCTGCAGCTCCTCCACAGTGTAGCCATCGCCTGCCTGGAGGTGGCCGGAGTGCTGCTGGTTCGCGATCTGAGCCCGCCGGGGTGGGCGGCGACCGCCCAGGCCACATATGGAGCGGCCCTCATGGGCCTGGGACCGGGAATCGGGACCCTGCTAGCCGGTGCAGTGTACGAAGCGGCAGGGCCTCGTGCGGTGTTCGCGTCCAGCGCCCTTCCCGCCCTGGCCGCATGGGTCGTCTTCACCCGGGGGAGAAGCCTTGGAAAGGGGGCGGCGCGATAGTGTTCGTCTCGGCTGGCACCATCATCATCGATGACATCGTGACCAGCGACGGTCGTACCTTCTGGAATGTGTTGGGGGGAGCCGCCACCCACGCGGCGGCTGGGATGCGGGTGTGGTCCCGTTCCGTTGGCCTGGTGGGAGCGGTCGGATCCGACTTCCCGGATGAGCATTGGGCGGCGCTGGGTCGGTTGGGGGTGGACCTGCGAGGCGTGCGGCGTCTGCTCCTGCCGACCCCTCGGGCGTGGCAGATCTACGATGCCACCGAGCGCCGCACCGAAATCTTCCGGTCTCCGGAAGGCGACGTCCCCCGGTTCCTCCCCACCCTCGAGCAGGTGGCAGCCTATCCGGAGGCTCGGGGTTTCTACCTGATGACGGGCGATCTGGACGCCGTGGGCCCACTGTGCGACGCCATGCGCGGTGCAGGCCGCGTGGTCCTGTGGGAGCCTGCCCCCTGGCACATGACGGGGGATCGCCGGAGGAGTGTGTTGTCGCTCCTTCCCCGGGTGGATATTGTCGCCCCCAGCGCCCAGGAGTCTGCCGTCCTGCTGGGAGATGGGCCCCCGGAGTCCTGGCTGGCGGCTTACCTGGAGGCGGGGGTGCGCGTGGCCTGCATCCGTATGGGTCGGGAGGGATCTCTGGTCCAGGCGTCCGGCGAAGCAATCGTCCATCACATCGCTGCTGTCACTCTGGGCCCGCCGGTGGACGTCACCGGAGCCGGCAACGCCTACTGCGGCGGCTTCCTGGTGGGGTACTGCCAGACGAGCCGGGCGGATCTGGCCGGGCGGTACGGAGCCATCTCGGCCGCGGTGACCATCGGTCAGTTGGGCGTCCCCGTGATCACGACCGAGGTCGAGCAACAGGCTCACCGCCTCCTCGCCACATTCCCCGAGTAGAGGGTGTTGCCAGGGATCACGGGTACTCCCGGAGGCTCGCCAGGAGCAGGTCGAAGAAGCGATCGACGTCGACGGCCACGGCTACCCGGGCGTTGGGAGGAGCACCGGGGCGGACGCCTGCGTCCCGCAGCCTGCCGGCCCGGAGGAACCGGTCATCGCATACCGTCCGGCCGGCGGTCAGGGTGCCCGTCAGCTCCACGGCGACGTGCATGGATTCACACTGCAGGACGTCGGAGTCGATCAGAGCTGCGACGGCCAGAGGATCGTGCAGGGCTCCGCCGGCTACCCCGTAGGCCCGCTCGACGGCGCGGCTGTAGGCTTCGAGCAGATCGGCGACCACGACCGCGACGCGGGTCCCCAGTGCGCGGACCTGGCTACGGCGCTGGGGTGTGGCAAGGACCTGCTCGGTGACGTTGAGCCCCACCATGGTAATGGGGATGCCACTGCTGAAGACCGCGTGGGCGGCTTCCGGGTCGAAGTAGATGTTGAACTCGGCTGCCGCCGTCACGTTGCCGTGGGTCAACGATCCTCCCATCAGGCAGATTTCGGAGACACGCTGGGCGATCCGTGGTTCTTTGCGCAGAGCCAGGGCGATGTTGGTGAGCGGACCTGTGGGGACCAAAGTCACGTTGTCTGTCCTCATGACCGTGTCGATGAGGAAATCCACCCCGTGCTGGCCGACGGGTGTCCGGGTGGGCTCGGGCAGGGCAGCTCCGTCCAGACCGCTCTCGCCGTGGATCTCCGGGGCATAGCGGGGCGGGCGGACGAGGGGAAAGGGGGCTCCCCGGGCCACAGGGATGTGGGTGAGGCCCGCCAGTTCGAGCACCTTTAAGGCGTTAAGGGTGACTTTGTCCAGGCTGTGATTCCCGGCCACCGTCGTGATGCCCAACACCTCCAGTCGCCGGGCGGCTAGCAGAATCGCCAGGGCGTCGTCGTGGCCGGGATCGCAGTCAAGGATCACCTTGCGGGACATCATCCACCTCCGGTCAGCGGTGTGCCAGGGGGTGGAGGGAGCCGAATATCCAGTCCGCGGGCGGCGAGGAACACCTCCAGCTCGCTTCTGGTCGGTAGCGCTGTTCCGGTGCCCAACCGGGAGACGGCGAGAGCTCCCGCGGCGGCAGCCAGGGCTGACGCCTGGGGGATGGACAGGCCGACGGCCAGACCCGCGACGAACGCGGTGTCAAATGCATCTCCCGCCCCGGTGGTATCCCGGACCCGTGCGGGGAACGCGGGCTGCCGGACCAGCTCGTCGCCGGCCAGGACGAGGGCCCCGGCGGCACCCTGTTTGAGGGCCACAACGGATGGGCCCAGGGTGTGCAGGGCCCTGGTCAGGGTGGGCGCATCTCCCGGACCGACCAGCAGACCGGCTTCCTCTTCGGTCAGCAGAAGGACGTCGGTGATGCGCAGGATGTGGTGGACAAGTTCCTCGGGGACCCGGTGGATCATCGGGCCCGGGTCAAAGACCACTCTCCCCCCGCTGGCACGGGCGGTGTCCAGCGCATCTGTGACAGGCGCCGGCGAGTGCCAGAGCACCCACCCGTCGCTCATCACCCACGCCGGCTGCGTTAGAGCATCCCTCCATGCGGAGGGCAGGGTGTCGGGGCCACGGACCCCGAGGCCGCCGACGAACACGTGGTGTCCCTGGTCGTCCACCAGGACGCAGGATAAGGCCGTGCGGCCAGGTTGGCGAAGAACGCCATCCACGTTCACCCCCTCCGTGCGTAGCATACGGCACAGATCCTCTCCGACCGCGTCTGTTCCCGCCCACCCCAGCGCCATGGCCCGCATGCCGAGGCGCGCAGCCATCACCAGGCAGTTCCCCAGCCCTCCGGGTTCCACCATCACTTCCTGTGCAATCTGGTGGTCCTGGGGAAGGATAGGGAATCGGCGAACGGGGAGGATGATGTCGGCCACGAGTCCTCCGATGGCGATGAATGTGCCCGAGGGAGAGGGGAAAGCCATGTGCGATCAGGAAGTCGCAGGGAGGCGACGGGCAGCCCGGGGGCGGAATGCATGTAGACGCTGCCGTCGCCGGGCGACGGCTGTCGCACCGATGGTGAGGGGGATCGCGGGGATGAGGGTCAGGGGCCAGGTGGGACCTGAGCGAGGAATGCGAATGCTACGCGAGCTTCCTGGGAGAATCCGGCCCGCCTCGTCGATCAGAGCCACTTCCATCCGCCCCTGCACCCGTACCCGGTAGGCATCAAAGTCGGCGTCCTGGCCAGGCGTGGGCTCCACCACCTCGTACCCCAGTGCCTCCCCCGGGGTCTGCACCACACGAAAGCCGCGGCGGTCTACCCGCGACACGCCGCCCGGCCCTCTGATGACCAGGGAGGCCGCGGGCTGGGGGTGGGTATACTGCCAGCGCCATGCGTCCGGGCGTCCTTCGCGGCTCTGAGGGTTGAGCAGGCGGGCGTAGGCCAGGTCGTTGTACTCGCGCTCGGCAAATGGCTGAAAGTAGAGGACCTGATCCGCTCGGGCGTAGATGACGCTGAGAGGGTCATCGGCCCGCTCGGGCACCGTCCAGCGGGCCTGGGGAACGATGGTGAACCCGATGGACTCTCGCCGGTGGGTAAAGCTCACCAGCGTGCGCTGGCTCCCCGCCAGCACACGCCCGTCGGGCTGCCGCAGCCGGATGGTGTAGCGTCCCGCGGGAACGCTGACAATGAAGCCGTCGTGCACTTCGGTGCTGAACCGGAGGAACGGGGGCGGTTCGCGGGGAGGCGGGGGGACGTTCGTCGTCCCACCGGGGCGTCCGTGTCTGAGTCGTGCCAGGGTTTCCAGATGGCGCTGGCGGGCCCGGAGGTACTGCGCCATGGCCTGCCGCCATCGCTCTCTGGCGGCGACAAACTCCTCGTACCGCGCCCAGGCTTCCGAGCCCGTGTACAGAATGGAGGGGCCGCGGTCCGGGCCCTGCGGATACTGGATCACGTAAGGCTGGGCGGTGAAACTGGCGACCACGCGGCCGTCCTGGACCACCTCCAGCATCCCCGGGATGGAAACATTGAGAGAGGACCAGTCGGCGCGGTACTCTCCGGTGATCGGCCAGTAGTACACGAGTGTTTCCCTGGCAGAGATCACGCTGGAGTGGTGGGCCAGGAGATAGATGGTATGAGCCGGCGTAGCCGACAGACCCCCCACGTATCCTTCCCAGGAGAAGGCGTTAATTCCGTAGACGAACTGGCGGTGTTTTGCCGGAACCTGAGCCGCGGCCATGCCGGAGCTCAGGACCACACACAGCGTCAGCAGGACCCCCGGCCGGTGCCTCATCGGCGGACTCCCGTGGCATCCAGGACCCACGCCGCCAGCGCCACCACGGCGGCCGCGTACAAAATGGAGAATCCGGTGGTCAGACCTGCGCCGGCCAGGTCACCGCGCAGGATGGCCGTCACCTCGCGGTCTACGTAGCCAAAGGGCAGTACCCACTGGGTCACCGAGGAAACGGCAAAGGCAGCCCATCGCAGCACCGAGACCGGGTTGACATGAAAGGCCGGAGTCGGAAGGCGGGCGAGGACCTCTCGGGCCACCTGCAGTCCCACTGCGCTCAGGGTCGCCCCCAGGGTTACCAGCACTGTGGAACGCACGCGCCGCAGGAAGGCGGCCAGCAAGACCCCCAGGCCTGCGGACGCCCCGGCCGGCCCCAGCGAGAGGACTGCGGCCAGCAGGGTCACGGTACGCACGTGCAGCCCTGTGACTATGGCAAACAGCAGGTACGTTCCCAGGAGGAGTCCCAGCATCGCCGCATACAGGAGGGTGTGGGCGCCGACCTTGGCCAGCAGGTAGGACAGAGGCGTCACCGGACCGTAGCACAGCAGTTCAACGGCGCCATGCTCTCGGTCCCGGGCTGTTCCCGTGGCTGCTGCCACGGCCACGAAGATCGACAAAAGCATCACGCCCGCATAGAGAGGGAGGGCGAACGGGTCGGAGAGAACGACCAAACCGTCCTCCTGAACGCGGTGCAGATGATTTTGCAGGACGAATCCCGCCAGGGCAGCGGCTGCGGCGACGGTCGTATACGGACCCATCGAGGTCAGGGCGTGTTCACCCTCCGCGCGCAAGAGGACCGCCACGGGCCGCCACGCGACGCCCCAGCGGGCTCGGGAGCGCGGTGGCCGATGGGGCGGAGCCATGGCTATGATGCCCACGATGCCACGGCCTCCTCCGTCAGGGTGAGAAACGCCTCCTCCAGCGTGGGGCGCACAACACGCAGGCCGAGGATCACTCCTCCGGCGGCGGTCACGGCCTGCGAGATGGCGCCGCGCTGGTCAGTGCCACCGGCCACGGTGATAGCCACCCGGTTGCCCGTGGTGCGGATGCGGCGTATGGCGGGAAGGTCTGCCAGAATGGCATCCAGGTGAGGAGGAATGGTTTGCAGCTCCACCTCGACCGTCTGTTCGGTGGCCAGTTGGGCGGTGATATTGGCGATGCTATCCTGCCGGATCAGACGACCCCGGTGCAGAATGCCCACCCGGTGAGCGGTGCGTTCCACTTCCGAGAGAAGGTGGGAGGAGATGAGGATGGTCACGCCGTCCTGGTTCAGGTCCAGGAGGAGCCGGCGGACCTGCACAATTCCGTGGGGATCGAGACCAGATGCAGGCTCGTCGAGGATGAGCAGTTGCGGGTTGTGCAGCAGGGCCCGGGCCAGGCACAGCTTCTGCTTCATTCCCCGCGAATAGTCCCGGGCCTGCAGGGCGCGAAACTCAGACAGCCCCAGGCGTTCCAGCAGGGCGTCAATCCGCACCCTGGGCCGGGGGACATTGTACAGCTTGGCGAACAAAAACAGGTATTCCTCGGCGGTGAGGTGGTCGGGGATGTAGTCGTGCTCACCGACCACTCCAATTCGCTGTCTGACCTTCAGAAGGTCCTGCTCCAGAGGGCGGCCCCAGAGGAAGATCTGACCGTTGGTGGGTTGCAGGATTCCCAGGAGCATCAGCAGGGTGGTCGTCTTCCCGGCTCCGTTGGGGCCGAGGAAGCCGAAGATCTCTCCGGGCTCCACCTGCAGGTCAAGGTCGCGAACGGCGACGAATGTTCCGTACCGCTTGGTCAGGTGCTCGGTGCGAATGAGAGGGTCGGCCATAGCAGCCAAGATGTGCTCAGATCTGGGACTGGTAGCGGATCACCCGATCGCAATACAGGTTCACCACTGCCGCGGCGTCGACCCGGACGCACACGCGTACATTGGGGGCCATGTTCCACTGGCCGCGGAAATCGGCAATGGTCTGACCCAGGGCGCGATCGTCGCCTGTGACGACGTCCACGTACACCGCGGCCACGTCGAAGAGGGCGGGAGCGATCAGGGCGACCATGGCGGTGGGGTCGTGCACGTAGAATCCGTCGATGCCCATTCGACGACGGTAGCCCTCCATGTAGAAGGGTGTGATGGCCGTGATGAGACGCGTGACAGGGGTCTGGGCGGCGGCCAGGCGACGGAGATCCTCGGGAGTCATCACTACTTGATGGGTGACATCCAGCCCGACCAGAGTCACAGGCCACCCGGCGTGGAACACGATGCGGGCCGCTTCGGGATCGTTGTGAATGTTGGCCTCGGCGACCGGCGTGGCGTTACCCCGGGTGCTGACTGCTCCGCCCATGACCACCACTTCACGGGTCCACTGGGCGAGGCGAGGTTCAGCGCTGACGGCCAAGGCCAGATTGGTGAGGGGGCCCAGCGCGACAATGGAGATCTCCCCGGGAGTCTGGGCGATGCGAGAGATGAGAAAGTCGATGCTGCGGAGATTGGGCACCGGCCGCCCGTTGCCCAGGCCGGTTTCCCCCAGCCCGTCGCTCCCGTGCACCACGGCCCCCCTGCCGTGGTAGGGCCGGACCAGAGGTTTGCGCGCACCTATCGCCACAGGAATATCCGGCCGACCAGCCGTCTCCAGCACGGCCAACGCATTACGCGCTCCCTGTTCGGCGCTGGTGTTGCCGAAGACGATGGACAGTCCCTCCACCCGCACGTCGGGAGATGCCAAGGCCAGCACGATGGCCATGGCGTCGTCGATGCCGGGATCGGTATCGATGATCACCCGACGCACATCCGCCACAGCGTTACCCCCTGACGATGTGTCCTGCCGTCAGCCCTTAAGGCCGGACATGGCGACACCCTTAACGTAATAGCGCTGCATGGCCAGGAACAGCAAGATGACCGGAACTGACGCCAGGACTGACCCCGCGAAGATACGTCCCCAGTAGATCTGGGTCTGGGTGGTCTGTTGAGCGATGGCCACCTGGATTGTCTGGAGCTCCTTGCGCCCCACGGCAATGAGCGGCCAATAGAACAGGTTCCAGATGAATTGAAATTCCAGCAAGGCGGTCGTGACCAGGCCGGGAATGGCGTTGGGAACGACGACATGTCGCAGGACGCCGAAGTATGACGCACCGTCGATGATGGCCGCCTCATCCAGTTCGCGGGGAATTTCCTTGAAGAACTGCACAAGGGCAAAGATGACGAAGGGGCTGGCGTACCACGGCAGGATCAATGCCCAGTAGGAGTCCTGCAGGCCCAGAGAGCGCACCACGATGTACAGGGGGACCATCACGGCCTCAAAGGGCAGCAGCATGGTGGCGATGACGAAAAGGAGCAGGACGCCCTTGTACGGAAAGTCCAGCCGTGCGAAGAAGTAGGCCCCCATCGTGTTGAAGATGAGGGAGCTCAGGACCACGGCGCCGGAGACGAGGGCAGTGTTCAGAAGGGCGCGTCCGAAGTTGAGGCCGAACGCCCGGCCCTCGGGTGACAGTCCGAGGACGTCCTGGAAATTCTTGAGGGACCACTCGACGGGCACAAATGTGCGCCAGGTCAGTGGATAGGTGTACTGGAAGATCTCCACCTCCCGGCGTAGGCTGCCCAGGATCATCCACAGGAAGGGAGTAATGTAGATGATCAGGACTACGGCCCCGAGGACGTGGAACCAGGTCTCGCGGGCCGCGGCTTTCAGCCACCGGGAAACGCTACGAGAGGGTGTGGGTGTCAGACCCGCAGGGAAGGCGGCCTGTGGGCTCATATCGTGGTCACCCTCAGTACTCCACCTCTGACCGCAGAAGCCACATCTGCACCGCGCTCACCACCAGCAGGACGATCAGCGTCACTGTGGAGATGGCGGCGGCGTAGCCCATGTCCTGAAATAGAAAGCCGTTCTGGTAGATGTAGTAGACGATCACCTTGGTGGCATCCAGCGGACCCCCTCGGGTCATCGTGTACACAGGCACGAAGACCTGGAACGAGAAGATGGTCTGGGTCACGACCACGAACATGAGGACCCGTCGCAGCAGGGGCAACGTGATACGCCAGAACTGCTGCCACCCGGAGGCTCCGTCGATCCGTGCCGCCTCGAAGTACATGTCGGGGATCCCCTTGAGTCCGGCCATGAGGATGATCATGCTGAAGCCGATTTCCTTCCAGACCATCATGATGACAATGGCTACCAGGGCCAGGCGTGGGTTGGAGAGGAACGCGATGCGGGGCAGACCGACGCTGGTGATGATGCTGTTGAGCAGTCCCAGCTGGACGTGGTACATCAGGGCCCAGATGACCGAGATGACGACAATGGACGTTACCACGGGAGCGAAGATCGCCGACCGTACGACAGCGGTGAAACGACTCTCCCGTTGGAGCAGCAGCGCCAGCCCCATACTCAGGACAATCTGGGCGGGAACCTTCATCAGCACGTAGGCCGTGGTGACCCACAGAGATTTCCAGAAAATCGGATCTTCCAGCATCCGCAGGTAGGCCTGCAGGCCGATGAACTCCCCGTATCCCCCCAGGAGGCTGTACTGCCACAGGCTACTGCGGATGGCGGCAAAGATGGGCAGATATCGGAAGATGACGAAGTTGACGACGGCCGGCAGGATAAAGGCCAGCGCCAGGAGGTACCCCCGGCGACGGGCGGTCCACCAGCTCCGGGGAAGCGCGACCTCACGAGCGGCTACGGCGTCCACAGGCGTCGGCTGTGCCTGCGGGCCCGGGGCTGTCGTGAAAGGCAGCCCCGGGCCCGCAGGCTTACTTCCACCCTTTGTACTTGGCTGCCAGCTGCTGTGCGCGCCTGGCTGCTGCCTTCATTTGCTCTGCCACGTTGGCTCCGGCGATGATGTTGAGGGTCATTTCGGCGAACACCTGCTGGTACTCGGTGTACGCGGGGGTCTGAATGCGCGGGACGCCAATCTTGTTCATTGCTTCGACCCACATGTACTGCTTCCCGCCGGGGCGGTACTCGGGCAGCGTATTGAGCAGGGAGATGTTGGCCGGCAACTGGCGGACGTGCTTGTACCAGATGCGTGCTCCGGCGTCACTGCTGGCGAACTTCACGAAGGCCAGGGCCTCGTCAAAGTGCTTGGTGTTTGGTGAAATTCCGTAGTGCCAGCTCCCCGTATGGCAGATCTGTGTCTTGAAGTAGGGAATCCCGGTCACCCCCCAGGGGAATTTCCCCTCCCCGTAAAGCCGGTTCAGTTCGCCGATCCGGTTGTCGGGAGTGACCATGAAGGCCGCCTTCTTGGTCTCGAAGATCTGCGGAATCGGTTCGATGGGCGTCACCCGGTATCTCCTGTGGAGGTCCTGGTAGAATTGCATGGCCTGGATGGCCTCCGGGGTGTCGAGGTAGCCGACGAAGGTGATTCCGTCGGGGCCGACGCCTTCGTAGGTGGGGCTGCCCTTGCGGCCGTTGGACCGGCGGAACAGGCCGTGCTCGTAGTCGCCGACCCACGTTCCCTGGCCCCACCGCAGACCCCACACCGTGGGCACACTGGAGCCGGAGGGGCGGATGGTGGTCTTCTGCCAGGCCTTGAGGGCTTCGGCCATGGTCCAGCTCTTTCCCAGGGTGTCCGGAGGTTTGATCCCCGCCGCGTCGGTCATTTCCCTGTTGTACATCATGAGAGAGCAGGACTGCATCATGGGAGGACCGTAGAGCTCACCCCGATAGCTTCCCTCCTCCACCGACTGGGGCAGCCACTGCTTCTTCTCCTGCTCGGTGAAGTACTTTCCCAGCGGGAGCAGGCTGCGGTAGAAGGCGTAGTGTTTCATGTCGGGGCCGTCGGACTGCACCAGGTCCATCTCGGCTCCGGCCGCCACCGCGCTCTCAATTTTGGGGAACAGGTCCTGGAAGGGAACCGATTCAAACGCGATGTCCACGTAGGACCACTTGCCGCCGTCGATCTTTTGGAACTCGGCCAGGATCTCCTTCCAGGCGTTGATCTGAGCATCGTCCGTGATCGTGAGAAACTTCAGGATGACTTTTGGCCGTGCCTGGGCCACCTGCGCCTGCGGTGCCGGTGCGGGGGCCGGCGACGACGCCTGGGCCGGCCGAGGCATCCCGCTGAAGAGCGAGGCGGCCACAACAACCATTACGAGCAGAACACTGAGTCCTGCCCACACCCGTGCCCACATGCTCTGTATCCTCCTCCTCTGTCTGGAGTCGGATCCCGCCGACATGCGTCCCGGTGTGTTCCTCACCCCCCTTCAGCAGGCGGTCGCCCTCAGGCGCTCCCGCCCCGGGCGATGGCCGTCAGCGCCGCAGCCACCCGGTCCAGGTTGAGCTGGTTGGCGCGCTCGACCTGCTCGATCAGGCGCCCGGGGATAGCACGGGTGCCCCGCAGGGCGCCCGCCAGACTCCCCGCGATGATGGCCACCGTGTCTGTGTCGTCGCCGATGTTGACGCCGCCCACGATCGCCTCCAGCGGGTCGCCGCAGGCCGCCACGAAAATGCCGATAGCGGCGGGTACGGCCTCCGCGATGTGCAGGCCGCTACCCACGTAGGCGTGGATGTCCCGGATGGCATCCAGCACGCTTCGGTGTCGCACCGCCAGCCCCACGGCCAGCTCCATCCGCCGGTACACGGATGGACCGGCGACCACACGGCCCTCCCGGCGGCCGATCTCTTCACCCCGGAGGGCGCCGTGGAATGCTGCCTGAACCACCGCGTAGACGTCCGCGTCCAGAGTTAAAGCCCGTGCCACGCCCGCAGCCACAGCACAGGCACCGGACATGGCAAGCTGGGTGGCGTGGGAGGGTAGACACATGGTCACGGCATCTCGGATGGCACCCTCCAGGTCCCCCGGGTGGACGAGCCCAGCCGGTGCCACCCGCATGGCCGCGCCGTTGGACGTGCCCATGCTGGTGAGCTTCCCCTGGCGCCCCACCACTCGGGGGTCTGTGCCCCGTCGCAGTTCCTCGATGGCCGCCCGAGTGGTGGGGCCCGCGAACCGTCGGAAGACCTCGGGGTCGTCAGCCCATCGCAGAAGATGCTGTGCCACCGCGTTCACGGTCAGCCGCCCGCCGGTCGCAATCAGGGCCTCCGCCATGGCCAGCATCTGGCCTGAGTCGTCTGTGATTTGGCCGGCGTCGCGCCCTCCGGCAAACGGGCTGTCGGGGGGCGGGGGGACGAACTCCCGCACCGGCCCGCCAAAGAGGGAGATGATTTCCTCGTAGCTGCGCTGCTCGGTGGCCGCCCCCATGGCGTCGCCGATAACGCCAGCTGCCAGGCTTCCGAGAATGCGGTCGTGCAGGTCGGTCACCACCTGACTCCCTCCGCAGGGTGGCTTTCCAGCAGACGCTGGGCCCACAAGCCGATGCCGCCCGCCGGCACAACCCCCCGTTCGGTGATGTAGGCCTCGACCAACGGTGCCGGCGTAACCTCAAAGAACCGATTCCAGACCGTGATGCCGTCCGGAGGTACCCATCCCTCCGTCAGCTCTTCCGGAGGCCTGCTACCGACGTCGGGCGGGTGGCCCTGGACCGCGCGGAGGTCGAGCTTGGCCGTTTCGGCAGCCACATACAGCGGGATACCGAAGTGCCGCGCCGCCAGCGCCAGCAGGAAAGTCCCCGTCTTGTTCAGGAACGCACCCGAGGGGAGGATCGCGTCGGCACCAACAAGCGCCAGGTGCGCCTCTCTGATGCGCGCTCCGACGGCTGCGTCCGGGATGAGCTCACCGCGAAAACCCAGGCGGGCAGCCTCTTCCAGCACCCGGCGGCCTTCCCGCAGCGGCCGGGATTCGGTGGCGATGATGGTGAGGGTCTTCCGCTGGCGGCAGGCGGCGCGCAGGATGCGGATCACTGAGTCGCTCCGGCTGTGGGTCACGAGCGTCACACCATCGGCGAGCAGATGAGCCCCGGCCTCGGCTAGGCGCTCCAGGTTGACCTCCGAGCGGCGTACGGTATCGTGGGCCCATGCGGACAGCGCTGCCCGGATTTCCTCCGCCGGCGCGTGGGACGCGATCTTGGCTTCCAGCAGCCCCTCGGCAGCCCGGACGGCATTGGCGACGGTGGCCATGACGGGCATGAGCAGGAGGAGCTCGCGCGCCGTATCGCGGAGGCGGCGGCGCATCTCGTCGTAGTCCGACCCGGTGTACTCCGCCACCGACAGGGCCAGCACCTGGGCCGCCGCCCGCCCGATGGCGCTACCTCCGCTCACTTCGCCGGCCCGTAGCTGTCGAAGGAGTTCCGAAAAGCCGGTGGAGCTCATGGTCTCGCTCCTACGCCTGGCGGTCGCGGAGGAGTCAGTTTCACCACGTATCGGTAGATGTCGGACCGTATCACCGACAGCGCATATTCCACCGGGCGTCCGTCGTGCAGCAGGCACACCCTCCGCAGGATCAGGACCGGATCTCCTTCGCGAATGCCCAAAAGTTCCGCCTCTCGCCGGCTGGCCCGGCGGGCCCACATCTCGTCCTGAGCCGCGCCGATGCGGATCCCGTACCGGGTTTGGAGCAGCAGATACAGCGACCCCGCTGCCTGTACCATGGGCGCCGACAGCCCGGGAACGGCCTGAGCCGGAAGATACGAGACACTGAAGTTCACCGGCTGAGAGTTGGCGGTCCGCACGCGCTCGATCCGAGCCACCCGGGATCCGGGGGGCAGGCGAAGGGCCGCACTCACCTCCCGGGAAGGTCGTCCCATGGCGACACGCACGGCGGCCATGCCAGGCTGCAGCCCCTGGGAGCGCAGCATATCTGTGAAACTCATCAGGACATCTCCCGCCTGCCGGATGGCCGCCTGGGCCACCATGATGCCCTTGCCGCGCACCGAGACCAACGTGCCCTCCAGCAGCAGGGGGCGCAGGGCTTCGTGAAGCGTGGTGCGGCTGACGCCATAGTGGCGGAGAAGGACCCGTTCTGGAGGCAGGAACGTGCCCGGAGGGATCCGGCCTTCGCCGATCTGGCGTTCCAGGTCGGTCCGCACGAGGAAATATTTGGGGACGGGCGCGGGCCGGGACGACCGCAGGGGTGTTGCCGATAGCCCGGTAAAAGGCGTCAAGACCCCGCGTTCCGTGGGAGGGGACATGACATCATGCCCACATGACGGGTTTGATTTTTTGGATTTCTGCCTAGGAAGAGGAGATTCCTCCGCAGGCCGGAGGGGAAAACGGTCTGCCCGAGGGGACGAGGCCGAGGGTTGTCCTATGGTGATTGATGATTAACGACGTCGGGACCGGCCGATGTAGCAGATTGATCCGACAGGATCGAGGGCCAAACCCAGGAGCCAGTCGAGGGGTCTCACCGCCGGGGCGGGGTCCACTGCCAGACCGGCAGCAGCGTGTCCACCGGCGCGTAGTCGTCGGTCAGCAAGGGGACGTCGCCGGTGGCGACGGGCGCATCGTAGTAGTCGGCCGCATAGCGCAGAAAGTCGCGGTAGGTGACCCGCGGGGCCACCTGGCGGGCACGGGCGAGGATCTGCTCCCGGCTCAGTCCGGCTTCGGCGGTGGCCACCAGCAGGATGTTGCGGATGACATCGGCGTCCAGATACGGCCGGAATGCGGTGGGAAACGGATACAGCCCGGGGAAGACCTGGCCCTGGGTCCTGTACATGGCCCTGAACAAGGCACTGCGGGGACCCTCCAGGGCCCCGATGATGTTGGACACTGCCACCCCGCCCGGCGCCAGGCGCGACCGGACCAGCCGCATGAACTCCACCGTGGTCAGGTGGAAGGGAATCGAGTCGGCAAAGTAGGCATCCAGGATGATCATGTCGTAGCGGCGAGTCGTGCGCAGCAGGAACTGGCGGCCGTCCTGCACTGCGACCGGCAGGCGGGGATCGTCGGGAACGGCGAAGAACCGCCGCGCCACCATCACCACCAGGGGGTCCAGCTCGGCGGTCTCCACGGTCAGCTCGGGATAATCCCGCCAGAAACGCTTCTGGATCGACCCGCCGCCCAGACCCACCACCAGCACCCGCCGGGGGTGGGGCTGGAAGATCAGCCCCAGGTGGGCGTAGGCGGAGTACAGAAACGGGCTGTCGAAGGGGTCGGCCAGGTACATGCCGCTCTGGAAGGACCGGTCAAACCGCAGGTAGCGGGCGACGTTGTCCTCGGCCACCACGATGTGGTGGTAGACGCTGTCCGTCTGAAAGATCACCCGGAACCCGCCGACGCCGGGGATCGCGGCCGGCGCGGGGGAGGACGCAGAAAGACCAGCGACCGCGGCGGCGAATACCCAGAGGGGGATCCGTTCCCGCAGGGCTCTCACACGCCCATTCTATAAGGAACCCGCTCGGAGGTGTCCGATGGCCGAGCCGGTCTACACCGCCCGTGTCAGGGTCTACCAGGACAGGCGCCCCCGCCGGCGCGCCTACGTGGCGCCCTTTGACCAGCCTATCGTCTTCGGCGTCCACTCGGAGGTGGCGTCCTTCTACAAGATCTCTCCCGACGAGCCCCTGCCCTCGACGCTGGACTACCTGGTGGCCGCCGCCGCCGGCTGACTGACCGGCACCCTGGCCGGCGCGCTGGAGGCGCGCGGGATACCCAGCTACCCCGACAGGCTGTGGACCGAGGCCGAAGGGACCGTGGAAGCCCCCGAGGGCGTGCTCAAAGTGACCCGCATCCGGGTGAGGTACCATCTCAAGATTCCAGCCGGCCAGCGCGAACAGGTGGAGCGCATCCTGCCGGTGTTCGAGCGCGGCTGCCCGGTGGCCCAGACGCTGCGGGGCTGCGTCGCCATCGAGCACGCCTGGGAGGTGACGGAGGAGTAGGTCTGGACCAGCAGGCCCGACGGAGGGACCGGTCCGGCCCCGCCGAAGTGGACCTGCGATCTCCGGGGTGAATCCGCACGGTGGAGGTGAGCGCCATGGGCCGAACTCATTTCCTGCCCTCGGACAAGGTGCACTACGCGTGGAACAACCGCCTGCCTCCCGCGCTGGAGGTGTCTTCCGGCGACACGGTGGTCTTTGATCTGCGCGAGGTCACCGACAACCAGATCACCCCCCAGTCCACCGCCGACGACCTGACGCGGCTGGACTGGAGTCGGATCTACCCCCTGGGCGGGCCGGTGTTTGTCAAAGGCGCCCGACCCGGCGACACGCTGGAGGTGGAGATCCTGGACCTGCACCCCAAGGGCTGGGGCTGGACCGGCATCATCCCCGGCTTCGGCCTGCTGGAGGAGGAGTTCACCAAGCCGTATCTGCGCATCTGGGACCTGTCGGCCGGCGACCACACCACCCTGCACGAGAAGATCCGCATCCCTCTGGATCCCTTCTGCGGCACCATGGGCGTCGCGCCGGCCGAGCCCGGAGAGCACCCGGTGATGCCGCCGGGGAAGTTCGGCGGCAACATGGACATCCGCCACCTGACCCGGGGGACGCGGCTGCTGCTGCCGGTCCAGGTGGAGGGAGCGCTGTTCTCCTGCGGGGACTGCCACGCCGCCCAGGGCGACGGCGAGGTCTGCGTGACGGGCATTGAGGCCCCCATGCATGTCGCGGTACGCCTGTGGGCCCGCCCCAACGTCTCCGTTCCGGAACCGCAGTTCATGACCCCGGGCCCCCTGACCCGCAGGTACGACGAGCGGGGCTACTATGCCACCACCGGCATCTCGCCGGACCTGATGGAGGCCGCCCGTAAGGCCGTCCGCCACATGATCGGCTACCTGACCCGGACGCACCACCTGACGCCGGAAGACGCCTACGTCTTGTGCAGCGTGGCCGTGGACCTGAAGATCAGCGAGGTGGTGGACAAGCCCAACTGGATCGTCACAGCCTACCTCCCGCAGGCCCTGTTTGCATAGGACCGATGCCCGAGCGGTGGTCCCTTCCCAGGCCGTCGTCGGCGCCAGCGACGCCCCGGCTCGGGGCGAGGGTGTGAGGGGTCTCGTGCGGTGACCGAGGACGCCGACCGTCTCCAGCGCCTGGCCCGCCACCTGGCCCGCGCCGTCCGGGGCGAGGTGCGTTTCGACCAGGTCACCCGCGTCCTGTACAGCACCGACGCCAGCATCTACCAGGTCCTGCCGCTGGGGGTGGTGATTCCCCGCGACGCCGACGACGTGGCGACTACCCTGCGCCTGTGCGCGGAGGAGGGCGTGCCTGTCCTCCCCCGGGGCGCGGGCACCAGCCTGGCGGGCCAGGCCATCGGGCGGGCGGTGGTGATCGACTGCTCCCGGTGGATGGACCGCATCCTGGAGATCGATCCGTCGGCGCGCCTGGCGCGGGTACAGCCCGGTGTCGTGCAGGACGCCCTCAACGCGGCTGCGGCCGCCTACGGCCTGCGCCTGGGCCCGGATACCGCCACCAGCAACCGGGCCACCCTGGGGGGAATGATCGGCAACAACTCGGCGGGGATGCGCTCGGTGGTCTACGGCAAGATGGTGGACCACGTGGTCGCTCTCCGGGTGCTGCTGTGGGACGGCGCCGAGCTGGCCACCGGCCCCCTGGATGACGCCGCGCTGCGGGCCCGGCGGGAGGAGCGCACCCGCGGAGGGGAACTGTATCGGGTCGTGCTGGACGAGGTGGATGCGCACCGGGAGGAGATCGCCCGGCGCTATCCGCGGTTGCTGCGGCGGGTCGCGGGCTACAACCTGCCGGAGCTGCTGGAGCGCCCGTTCAACCTCTCGCGCCTGCTGGTCGGGTCCGAGGGCACCCTGGGGGTGGTTGCCGAAGCCACCGTGCGCCTGGTGCCCCGGCCGCCCTGCGCCGCGGTGGCGGTGGTGCACTTCGACGACCTGCTGGCGGCCCTGGAGGCGGTACCGGCCATCCTGCCCCTTCGCCCGTCGGCGGTGGAACTGATCGACCGCCAGGTCCTGGAGATGACCCGGGCGCAGCTGGAATACGCCCGGCGCATGACCTTTGTCCGCGGCGACCCGGCGGCGCTGCTGGTGGTGGAGTTTTCCGGCGACCACCCCGATGAGGTCCGGGACCGCCTGAGTGCCCTGGAGGCGGCGCTGGCGGGGGTGCGGGGAGCCTACGCGGTGGTGCGGGCGGAGGACCCCGCCGCCCAGGACAACATCTGGCAGGTGCGCAAGGCGGGCCAGGGGTTGCTGCAGGGTATCCGCGGCGACAGCAAGCCCATCACCTTCGTCGAGGACACGGCGGTCCCGCCGGAACGCCTGGCGCCGTACATCCGCCGCGTGATGGGGATCCTGGAACGCCACGGAGTGCGGGCGGCGATCTACGCCCACGCCAGCGTGGGCTGCCTGCACGTGCGACCCTACGTGAGCCTGAAGGACGCCCGGGAGATTGCCACCATGCGCGCCATCGCCGAGGAGGTGGGCGAGCTCGTCCTGGAGTTCGGCGGGGCGTTTTCGGGTGAGCACGGGGACGGTCTCGTGCGCTCGTGGTTCTTGGAGCGGTACTACGGCCCGGTGGTCTATGGCGTCTTCCGGCGCATCAAGCGCGCCTTCGACCCCCACGGCCTGCTCAACCCCGGCAAGATCGTGGACGCCCCGCCCATGACCGAGAATCTGCGCTATGGACCCGGGTACCGCACGCGGGAGGTGCCCACCACGTTTGACTGGAGCCGGGACGGCGGGTTCGCCCGGGCCGTGGAGATGTGCAGTGGCGTGGGCGCGTGCCGCAAGCTGGACGCGGGTACCATGTGCCCGTCGTTCATGGTCACCCGGGAGGAGATGCACTCCACCCGCGGCCGGGCCAACCTGCTGCGGGCGATCCTGTCGGGACTGCTGCCCCCGGCAGAGCTCACCGGTCGGGCGCTGTACGAGGCACTGGACCTGTGCCTGGAGTGCAAGGGGTGTCGGGCCGAGTGCCCGGCCACCGTGGACATGGCCCGCCTCAAAGCCGAGGTTCTGGCCCACCACTACCGGGTCCACGGGATCCCGCTGCGGGCCCGGCTGTTCGCCCACATCCACCATCTGAGCCGGCTGGGGGCGAAGGCCGCGCCGGCGTCCACGTGGGTCGTGCAGGCCGCGCCCACGCGATGGCTTCTGGATCGGCTGGGGGGTATTGACCGTCGCCGGCCGCTGCCGCCGTTTGCCCGGCCGACGTTTGACGCCTGGTGGCGACGGAACGCGCGGCGCACAACCGCCGTGGCCGACCGGCCCCGGGTGGTCCTGTTCGCCGATACGTTCATGCGCTATCACTACCCGGAGGTCGGTCGCGCCGCCGTGGGCATACTCGAGCGCCTGGGGTACCGGGTGGAGGTGCCGGAGGTGACCTGCTGCGGGCGGCCGATGATCAGCAAGGGCCTGCTGGAGGCGGCCCGCGCCCGGGCCCGGGAGAATCTGCGCCGTCTGGCGCCGTACGCGGCGGAGGGCGTGCCCATCGTCGGATGCGAGCCCTCCTGCCTGCTGACGTTCCGCGACGAGATTCCCGACCTGGTCCCGGGGGAGCAGGCGGCCCCGGTGGCGCGCCGCGCGGTCCTGATAGACGAGTTCCTCCATGGTCACATTCAGGCGCACGGGTGGCCTGGATCCGCGGCAGAATCCAACGGGCTCGCGCCGGGCAAGATCCTGCTGCACGGCCACTGTCACCAGAAGGCGCTGGTGGGGACCCGGCCGGCGCGAGAGGTGCTGCGCGCCGCCGGATTCCAGGTGGAGGAGGTGGACTCCGGCTGCTGCGGCATGGCCGGTTCCTTCGGCTTTGAGCGGGAGCACTACGAGCTGTCCCTGGCGATCGGCGAACGCCGCCTGCTGCCGGCGGTGCGCGCTCTGCCGCCTGAGGTCCCGGTGGTGGCCATGGGCGTGTCCTGCCGTCAGCAGATCGCCCACGGGGCCGGCCGGCGGGCCGTGCACCTGGTGGAACTGCTGGCCGACGCGCTGGGGGTGCAGTGTTGAGGCGGTCCGCGTGGAACCGCTTGCGAGCCACAGCGCGTTCTGGTATTTGGGTTGTCGGGGTTGTCAGATATCACGCGCGGGAGGTGGTCTCGATGCGCATGGTGGCGTGCGCGGCGGCCATCGTGGTGGCGCTGGCGACGGCGACGCCGGCTTTCCCTCAGAACCCCGGAGAGACCCTGATCCTGCAGCGCATCAACGCAGTTTACGGGACGGCGTTTGACGACCTTGAAGGCCTCGTTCAGAAAATGCGCACTGCCGGGATGGGCTGGGGCGAGATCATCATCGTGCTCCACCTGGCGGTCCTGTCGGGCCGCAGCGTGGACCAGATCCTCACCATGCGGGACGGAGGTCTCGGCTTCGGCGAGATCGCCCGCGCGCTGGGCATCCACCCCGGCGAACTGGGTAAGGCCGTCGCGGCCGTGATGTCCGAGGGACGCTCGACGGAGGGTCTGGAGCGCGCCGCAGATGCCCGCGAGCGCGCCCGCGGCCGCCCCTGAGTCCTGGCACCGCTTTTCCCTCTCCCTCGGTGCCAGGCTCAGCCTGCCGGCGCAGGTTTCTCCGCGCCCGCGGAGAGGGCGTCACAGCATTCCCTCTTCCCGTGCGGGCGAGGGGGCGCAACCGCTTCGAGCCAGTGAGGTGACAGGTGACAGTCACCTGACACACTATTCTTGCTCGCCCAGGGCAAGTCGCAGAAAGAGGGGACCCCGCAAAGAGGCGACGTGACGGCCATCCTGGAGTGGGGGCCTGCTCGGTCTTCGAATGCGACAACACGGTGACAGTCACTCTCCGGGGTCAGGGAACTGCTAAGAAACCATCCCTGGGGGCATCGGGCAAGTCACACGTATAGGGGACGCTACAACGGGTGACATGACGGCCCGACCGCAAGTCGACCGGGCGAGCGCTCACTGTGCCGTGCACCGGTGACAGTCACCCGATGAGGTAGCCAACCCTACAAACAAATCAATCCGGCGCCATCTCACGCAAGTCACAAGATGGAGGGAATCCGCGACGGGAGGCGCGCGAGCGGTCGGACTCGGCTCCGCGGTCGGCCCCGTCAGCGTCGCGCCCGCCACGCCGCCAGTCCCACCGTCCCTGCGCCAGTCGCAGCCACGGTGAGGCGGACGATCCACCCGTAGGGAAGGGCGTAAAGCGCGGTGAGGATCACCGTACCCAGCAGCACGGCCAGGGGCAGCGCCGGCGGCCGGGTCCGCCGCAACAGGGCCAGCACCACCTGCCCCACGCCCGCAGCGACCACCGGCTGCGCTCCATACGCGACCGCCGCCAGCAGCAGGACCAGGATGGCTGCCAGGGGGATCCCCACGATGGAGACGGCCAGCGCGATCGCGAGGACGGGGATCACGACCAGCAGCGCCACCCCCGCGGCCAGGTTGGCCGGAAGCCTGTGCATCGCCGCCCGCCCGCCGTCTCGCACCGCCTGCGGGGCGACGACCGCCGCCACCAGTCCCAGGACCAGCAGTCCCAGCCCCTCCCACACGCGCAGGGCCTGGCAAACCGGCAGGCCCAGCACCCGGACCGGGCGGCGAGGTGGGGGAGGAACGCGCTGAACCGAGCCGCTGATCCGCGCCCCGGGTCTGATGTCGGCCTCCGCGTCCGCCGAATAGCGCACGTCGCCGCCGATCACGGCGGTGGGCATGATCGTCAGGCGCCGGGCGTCCACCCGCAGGCCCTTGCCGACCCGGCCGGCGACGACGACGGTCCCCCCCGCCGCCCGCAGGTAGCGGCTCACCTCTCCGGCCACCTGGATGTCTTCACCCGCGACCACCAGGTCCCGCCCGACCCTCGTCCCCTCCGTCACGGTCACCGTCGCCGCGGCCACTACAGCGTCGGCGCCCACCGTCCCGGTCAAAGACATGGTCTGAGCTACCGCCCGCACGGCGCGGCCCACCTGCCCGTCCAGGCGGACCTCCCGGGCCGCGGCCAGCACTCCGCCGGTCACACGGCCGATGACCTCCACCCTCTGTCCCGCCGCCACCACGTCTCCATCCACGGTGCCGGTGACCGACACCGCCGTGCCGGCGGCGTAGAGGTCGTCGGCCAGGCTGGTTGAGATGGTCACCACATCGCCGGTCTGCACGACAAACGCTTCAACCGGTGCGGCCAGCGCCAGCACCAGCGCCGCCGCCACGCCCATGCCCTTCACGATCAGACCGCCTCCCCAGGCTCGCACGACTCCAGAGGATGGTTCCCGTCGAGCTCCCCGCGAGCCTGCCCGGTTCTGACTGACGCTGCGGCTTGCGCCCGCGCCTTCCCGCGTCTCCCGGCTGCCTGGAATCGTTCCAGGAGTCGGCGGTGCCCGCGTCCAAAGGTTTTCTGCCGACGCCATCGCGCAGGAGGTCCCCCATGTTGTCTGCCGACCAGATCGACGCCCTGCGGGCGCTGTCCAGTCCCACGGTGGCCAATGCCGTCGAAACGTTCCGCATCCGTCCCCGGGAGTCGGGCTACCTGGCCCCCGGGATCCGGGCGCTGTTCGCCGATCTGGGTCCGGTGGTGGGCTATGCGGTAACCGCCCTCATCCGGGCGGAGCGCCCGGCCGCGCCCGACCGCCGGATCAGCACCTTCGCCTGGTGGGACTATCTGTCGAGCCTGCCGGCGCCGAGGGTGGTCGTCATGCACGACCTGGACCGTCCGCAGGGCCAGGGGGCGTTCTGGGGGGAGGTCCAGGCCACCATCCACCAGGCTTTGGGATGCGTGGGCGTGGTAACCGACGGGGCCGTGCGCGACCTGGACGAAGTACGCGCGCGGGGGTTTCAGCTGTGTGCCGCCCACGTTTGTGTCTCCCACGCCAACGTGCACCTGGTGGACTTCGGGGTGCCGGTGAAGGTGGGCGGCGTGTGGATCCAGCCCGGCGACCTGCTGCACGGCGACCAGCACGGGGTGGTGGTGATTCCCGCGGAGCTGGCTGCGCTGGTTCCCGAGGCGGCCCGGCGCCTGGCCGCCGAAGAGCAGCGGATCATCGAAGCCTGCCGGTCGCCGGAGTTCTCCCTCGAGCGCCTGAAGGCAGTCTACCGCGCCGTCCGGCCGGACGCCTTCTGACGATCCGTCGCTGTCCTGGCCGGATTGGCCGCCGGCCGGCGCCGGTTCCGCGAGGGGCGCGATGGACATCCTGATCATCGGGGGTACCCAGTTCTTCGGCTGGGATCTGGTGGAGCGATTGCTCGACCGGGGCGACCGCGTTACGGTCTTCAGCCGCGGCCAGCGACGTCCCCCGTTCTGGGAGCAGGTGCAGCACATCCGTGGCGACCGCCGGGACCGCGGGGCTGTGGCCGCCTCCCTGCGGGGGCGGCGGTTCGACGTGGTCATGGACAACATCGCGTTCGAGCGCCGCGACGTGGAGGCCGTGCTCGAGGCCTTGGGCGAGGGCGCCGGCCACTATGTGCTTACCAGCAGCGGGGCCGTGTATCCCGATCTGGAGCCTCCCGAAGCATTTCGTCCTCTCCCCGAAGAGGCCGCCGACCTCTCCCGGCGGGGAGACGGCGCCTACGCCGAGGGCAAGCGGGAGTGCGAGCAGGCCCTGCAGGATCAGCGGGTCGTCCCGTTCACCGTCATCCGGCCGCCCATCGTACAAGGGCCGCGGGACCCCACCCTGCGGGGCTGGTTCTGGTACCAGCGGATCGCCGATGGCGGGCCCGTGCTGGTTCCCCTCCGCTATCCGGTGCCCATCTGGCGCCAGGCCTACAGTCGGGATGTGGCCGCCGCCCTGGCGCTGGCCGCCGGCAACCCCGTGGCCTTCGGCCGGACCTACAACGTCGCCTCCGACGAAATCGTGGCCCTGGAGGAGTTCGTCCGGCTGGCCGCCGGAGTGTGCGGAGTTCCCGATCCCGTTGTCGCGGTCCCGGAAGACGTCCTGAGGCGGGAGGCCCCGTGGTACCGCCCACCGTTCACTCACCGGTTCGTCCTGGACACCACCCGCATTCGCAGCGAGCTGGGCTTCCGTCCCACGCCCCTGGCGCGGTGGCTGGACGAGACAGTCCGCTGGCACCTGGGCGCCGATCTCCCCGCGTCTGCGGGCTACGAGCGCCGCGGCGACGAACGGGCCCTGGCGCGCCGGTGGAAGGACCGCCACGGCTAGGTTCCGCCCCCCGATATCGGCGCCACGCGGACGGCGAAGGAAGGCTCCCTGTCCGCGGCCGCGGAACTCATCAGGTGAGCAGATGCCCGCCACCGTGACCGTCTACGACGGCGCCGCCGCCATCGGGGGCAACAAGATCTTCGTGGAAGACGGCGGCAGGGGTGTCTTTCTGGACTTCGGCACACCGTTTGATACCCGCGCCCGCTATTTTGAGGAGTTCCTGCAGCCCCGTTCCCGGGCGGGCCTGGTGGACCTGGTCCACATGGGCCTGTTGCCTCCTCTGCGCGGGATCTACCGCTCCGACATGGTGGATCCCGCGGGCCGCGTGTGGGAGCGGGCGCGGCGCTTTGCCCATTACCGCGAGCTGTCGGCGGCCGCCGTCCTGCTGTCCCACGCCCACGTGGACCACTGCGGATACATCTCGTTTCTGGACCCCGCCATCCCCATCATCTGCACCGCCATGACCGCCTATCTGGTCAAGGCCATCCAGGATGCCGCCGCCCACCAGTTTGAGGGCGAGATGGCCTACGCGGTGCCGCGAATCGCCGACGACGAGGGCACCATCGGGACGGCCCCGCCCAAGGATTTCGCCTATGTCCGCCGTCCGTACCGGGTGGCCGACGCCGTCCCGCCAGACCCCTACGACTTCTGGAACCTCTCTCCGGCCGCCGACCGGGGCCGGTACTTCCCACCCCAGCGGCTGGAGCCCGCCGCCGACGCCGGCGGCATGCCGGTGCGCGTGTTCCCGGTGGACCACTCCATCTACGGCGCCGCCGCGTGCGCTGTGCAGACGTCGGCCGGATGGGTGGTGTACACCGGCGACCTGCGCCGCCACGGCCGCCTCCGAACTGTGACCGACGCCTTTGTCCAGGAGGCCCGGGCCCTGCAGCCGGTGGCGCTGGTTTGCGAAGGGACCAACATCGACCGCGGCCCCGGTGCCAGCGAGCAGGAGGCGTTCGAGGCCGCCCTGGCCGCGGTGGAGGGAGCCTCCGGCGAGCTGGTGGTCGCCGACTTCGGGCCCCGCAACGTGGAGCGACTGCTGGCGTTCTTGGACATCGCCCGCCACACCGGGCGGCGCCTGGCGATCACCGACAAGGACGCCTATCTCCTGTGGGCGATGCGCGCCGTGGACCCGGCCATTCCCACCCCGGCCAGTGAGCCCGCCCTGGTCGTCTATCGCCGCCGCCTGCTGCGGCCCGATCGGTGGGTGGAACTCGTGCGCGAGTGGTTTCCCGCCCAGGTAACCGCCGCCGATGTGGGTGCGCGGCCGGGCGAGTTCATCCTGTGCTTCTCCTTTTTCGAGGTTACCGAGTTGATCGACATCGATCCGTCCGGTGGGGTGTGGATCTATTCGGCCAGCGAGCCCCATAACGAGGAGCAGCTGTTCGAACTCGGCCGCCTGCGGAACTGGTTGGATCGGTTTCACCTGCGCCCGCTGGGGGTGGGAGACGCGCCGTCGCCGTACCACTCGTCGGGTCACATCAGCGGGCCGGAGCTTGTGGACCTCGTCCGGGAGATCGCCCCCGCCCAGGTGATCCCGGTGCACACCACCCGGCCCGATCTGTTCGCCCACCTGCTGGGGGGTCACCCGCCGGTCCGCCTGCCGCAGATCGGCATGCCCCTCGCCCTGTGACCCGGGGAGGGAGTGCGGGCAGGAGCTAGTGGGTCGCCCCCCCTCGCCCGGCCAGCCCCACTTTCCCGAACACCCACGGCCCGCCGAAGGACACCCACAGCCCCACAAGGCCATACCGGAGGAAGCGGAAGATGAAGAAGGTGGGAGAGGGCTCGCCCGGCAGGACGGTGCGCAGGCCGAAGTAGATGCCCAGTGCCACGGTCGCGCCGACGGCATACCGCAGCATGCGCTGCCCCCACGGTCCTCGGGCGCTGAAGGCCGCGGATCTCCGCATCAGAGAAAGACCCGCCCCCAGACCCGCGAGCGCGCCCGCCGCGGCCACCGAATCGTGTGTCGGGTGAAGCCCCGCCGCCACCGCCGGCAGCACCACCGCAGCGGTCACCTGCCCCAGCGGCCCCATCCGGCGGACCGGCGGCAGGATCGCGGGGAGAACGGCCGGCACGGCGGCGGCCAGGAGGGACCCGAGCGTCCACCCGGCCAGCACGTCGGTGGGGAAGTGCACGCCCAGATAGACCCGCGACACGCCCACCAGCACCGCCATGGTGGCGGCCAGCCCCCACGCCCACCTCGTCCGGGCCCACGCTCCCAGCGTGCCCCACACGGCCGCCGCCGCCTGGGCGTGGCCGCTGGGCAGGCCGTATCCATCCGCCTCCACCAGCTTCACGGAGGGCTTGAGATCAGGCGGCCGCGGCTGCATCAGCGCGTCCTTGAGGACACTGTTGACCATCACCGACAGCAGGAAAATCGCGCCGACGCGCATGCCCATTCCGAAGTCCACGCACCAGGCCAGGAAAGGCAGCAGGGCCAGGTAGAACTCCTCGTCGCCTATGAAGGTGAATCCCCGCATCGCCGCATCCAGCACCGGCGACCGGTACTGTTGCAGCCACACGATCACGGCCAGCCCCCACTGCCAGATGGCCTCCATGCGCCGCCACCCTTTCGCCTCTTCCGTTCACCGGGTCAGACCCTCGAGGTTCTGGGGTGACTCAGACCCATGGCGGATCACGCCTTCTTCGCACCTTCTCTGTTCTCCCACATTCCCTCTCCCCTCCGGGTGAGGTCCTGGCAGAGGCAGCCACGCCACCCGACGGCTCGACGCGCCGAAATTTTGGGGTCAGACCCCTGTCCATCGTTTCGCGCCGGAGGGATCGCAGAGGTGAGGGTCGCACGTTTGGGGGACGCTGGCGAGACCGCTCCTCCGTCCTCGCTATCCCCGGATCCCTCCTACCGCAGCCGCACCTGCGCGACCACCGGGAGGTGGTCCGAGGCCGTGGTCTGGGGGATGGACGCGGACACCGACGTCACGTCGGAGCTGGCAAAGAGGTAGTCGATGCGCTCGTAGGGCCGGCCCGACGCGAAGGTGAAGGCCTCTCCCAGGCCGTGGGGAACGGTCAGCTCGCGCAGTCCCGCGTCCAGCAGGCGCCGGATGGTGGCCTCCGACGGCGTGGCGTTGAAGTCCCCGGCGATCACCGCGCGTGGCCGTCCCTGCCAGAACGTCAGCAGGTCGGCGGCCTGGGCTTCTCGGTCTGCTGCGTAGGCCGCATAGGGCGAGAAGTGCGTGGTGACAAACAGCAGGTCGCCGGCAGCCGTCGGCACCACCACCCACGTCAGGCCGTAGGCCAGCGGGCTGGTCCGCCGCGGGTAGGCTCTCCACCCGTAGTCCGAGATCGGGTAGCGGCTGAGGATGACATGGCCCACCAGATCTCCCAGCATGGGCGCGTACACCACCCGGTACTGGGGCAACCGCCAGCGCAGCCACGCCACCAGGTCCGGGCCGCCGTTGACGTTCCAGCCGCGTCCGACCTCCTGCAGGCCCACCAGGTCGGCGTCCAGGCTTTCGATGACCCGGGCGATGCCCTCGGGGTCCGGCACCCCCCGGTAGGTGAACGCCTGGTGGATGTTGTAGGTGGCCACGCTGAGAATGGGCGGCGCCGGGCGGTCCCTAGCCGCCAGGTCTCCCGCGGCGCGGGCCTGCGCGATCCCCGCCGCGCAGACGATCAGACCGAGGGTTCCGACAACACCTCCCGCAGCCGCCGCCCGCAGCGCGCCCACCGCGGCACCACGCGTGCGCAGGAAGGTCGGGACCACGGCCACTGCCGCCATGACCGCCCACAGCTGTGGCCACGTGTAGTGGGAGTAGAAGGAAAACAACAGCGCAAAGATCAGGACGGCCGCCACGGCCGTCCACCCGTACACGGAGGCCGTACCGTGACTCGCACGCCGAGCCGATGGGCCCGAGCCGGTCGGCCGGGACGCCAGCGCCCCCGCCAGCGAGATGACCAGCAGCATCTGGACCGCAGGGACCAGCCACACCCCTGGCCCGGCCAGCCAGCCCGGCCGCAGGAGGGCCGCAACCGCAGCGACCGCCGCCACCGCGCGGATGGACGCCGGCGCATCCCAGGCTGCGGCCACGCAGGCCGCCACCAGGCCCAGGAGGATGAGTGTGGCCGTCCGGAGCATGTCCCACCCTGCCAGAACGGCCACCCACCCCGGATTCGCCAGGAGGGTCAGCTGCAGGACCAGATAGGGCCCCAGGGCTGCGAGGCCCCACCCCGGCAGGTTCTCCGTGCCGGAGGCCGGGGTCAGCGGGAGGACACTGCCGTACAGCGCCGCGGCCAGCAGCAAGGCCACCCCCCCCGCCGTGGGGCCCCGCAGGACCGGCAGGTCCAGTCCCTGCAACGCGGCCTGCACCGCCACCTGGGCCGCCACCCCCAGCAACAGACCCGGCAGGACCGCGGAGGCGGTGCCGCGCCCACCCAGCGCGGCGACGACCGACGGAAACAGCCACAGCCAGGCGACCCACGCCGCCACACTCAGCGCCGGGGTGAGGGAGGGATGGGCGACAGACTGGTTCAGCGCATACAGCATCCCGAAGATCAGCGCGAAGCGGACCTCCGGCCGGCGGCCCCCCAGCCGGCGCGCGACCGGCCAGGCCATCAACCCCACGGTCCAGAACCCCAGTGCGATGGCCCCCAGCTGGGTGGGCGCACGATCCTGGCCGATGTTCCAGACGATCATGGACAGGAACGCACGCAGGGCGTGAATGCCGGTCCAGGCCGTGAGGGCGGCGGCGAAGAGATCCACCCACCGCAGGGCGGAGCGCATTGACACACACCTTCCCTGTCCCCGCCTCGACTCCTGCGGACCCGTGGACGCGCAGAGGCACGATCCGTAGACGGAGCATGCCTCTTCCCCGCGGAGAGAGGGTACGGGTAGGGGGCCGCGGACTGCCCGACCCCTGCCCCGGGCACATTCCCCGCAGAAAGGGGGCAGGCGAGTGGCCCGGCGAGCCATCGTCGTCGCGGGAGGGATCCTCGCCGTGACGGTGTGGGCTGCGGTGCAGGCGGCCGCCTACCCGCCGGGCTCCCGGGAGCTGCGGGCGGTCACCGTGCTCGTGGACCGCGTGGGCGGACGGGTGGACTGGTCGCACGCCCACGGGTGGATCGCCGCCGGCATCTTCGGGTCCGACGGCTACGCCGACATCTGGCTCCTGCGTCCGGACGGTTCGGAGCGGGTCTGCCTCACCTGCGGCCACCCGCAGGTCCCTCAGAAGCACAACGACCTTCCCGCGTGGCACCCCGGAGGCGAGTACATCCTATTCCAGTCCCAGGACCCGAGCCTGGATCTGCCCGTCGGAGAGCGCCTGGAGGCGCACCTCACTCAAGGCGGAGCGGGCCTGAACAATAACCTCTGGCTGATCACCCGCGACGGCCGGCGCGCCTGGCAGCTGACCCGCGTGCGTGCCGGCGAGGCGAGCCTGCACGCCCACATCTCGCCCGACGGCCGCCGGGTCCTGTGGGCGGCGCGGGTGCAGGAGGGGAGGCGCAAGGTGTGGGCCCTCAAGCTGGCGGAGCTGGTTATCGACGGCCGTGGTGCGCGCCTGTCTGGCGAGCGGACGCTGCGGCCCCGCGGGGACGCCGAGACCTTCTATGAAAGCCACGGGTTTACCCCGGACGGTGGCACCATCATCTTTTCGGTCAGCATCGGTCGGGGACACCCCTTTGACCTGGATATCTGGACCATGGATATCGCCACCGGGCGCCTGACCAACCTGACCAACACGCCGGGGGAGTGGGACGAGCATGCCCAGCTCTCCCCCGACGGCCGCACCCTCGTGTGGATGACCAACCGCGGGTACCCCATCCCGCCACGGGAGTTCTCCCAGTACGGCCGGACGCTGCGCACGGACTACTGGCTGATGGACCGGGACGACGGGAGGCAGCGGCGTCTGACGTACTTCAACGAGCCCACCGCCCCCGAGTACGCGGGGGGCCGCACGATCGTCGCCGACGCCGCCTGGAACCGGGAGGGCGACCGCCTGGTCGCGACGATGGTGGTGTTCGCCGGGCGGGAGGCCACTCACCGCATTGTCCTGCTCGACGTCGCCCGTCGGCCCTGAGCTTGAGATAGAGTCTCCAACTTCTCGCCCCGGAGGAGAAGCGCGCGGACCCCGACCCCTCGGCGCTCCCGGCTGACGCGGTTCGGCCGGCGGTCGGTACGTTCTGCCCGGAGAAATTCTAGCGTACCTCATCCAATGCGATTACCCGGACGACCGCCGCCGGCGGCGGAGGAACGGCGCGAGGACGGATCGAACCTAGCCACAAAATTTCCGCGTGTCCCCGCTGCAATCCCAGGCATCCGGAGCGTTGGTCACGGCGCGCAGCGAAAGGTGTGCGCCCTGTAGGGGAGTGCTCGGGCGGATCGGGCAAGCGGAAAAGGAGGGCAGTGCATGAAGCGTGTGCTGAGCGCGGCCGCCATCCTGGCCACCGCGCTGACGACGGCGGTGGGGGCGGGTCTGGCGCAGACCGGAACGGTGCGCATCGCGATCACCAGGGACGAAGGGTATCTGAACCCCTACACCTACCAGAGCGGGTACCCGGGGTGGAACCTCATGACGCTGGTGTACGACCCGCTGTTTTACCCCGACGCGAACAACGAGCCCATCCCCTGGCTGGCCCGGGACGTACGGGTGTCGCCCGATGGACGCACCTGGACGCTCACCCTGCACCCCAACATCCGCTGGCACGACGGCCGTCCGCTGACCTCCGACGATGTCAAGTTCACATTCGAGTACGTGCAGAAGGTCCCCCACTCGCGCTGGACGCCCGCGACCCGCAACCTGGAGGCCGTCGAGGCGCCGACCCCTCAGACGGTGGTCTTCCGGTTGAAGACCCCCGACGCCGGATTCCGGCTGCGCACCCTGGCGGATGTGCCCATCCTGCCCCGGCACATCTGGGAGCCGGTCACCACGGTGGCGGCGGCACGGGCGTTCACCAACACGGTGGGTAGCGGGCCGTTCCGGGTGGAGGAAGTCCGGGCGGGTCAGTTCTACCGGCTGGTGGCCACCCCCCAGTACTTCGCCGGGCCCGTCAAGGTCCGGGAGCTGGTCCTGCCCATCGTGCGCGACGCCACCGTCTCCTTCACCGCCCTGCAGGCCGGCGAGATCGACGCCAACGTGCGGACCCTCACCCCCGAATTGGTCGTCCAGTTCGAGCGGCAGCCAGGGCTTAAGGTCGTCCGCGGCCCGGGCTATGCCTCCACCCTGTTGCAGTTCAACGTGGAGCACCCGGTGCTGGGTGACGTCCGCCTGCGGCGGGCCATCGCCAACGCCATCAACACCTCCCTGATGGTCCGCCTGTTGATGCTGGGCTACGCGGTGGTCGGTTCTCCCGGCTACATCCACCCGGCGTCGCCCTTCTACGCGCCGGGGCTGACGTTCGAGCCCAGCAAGGCCCGGGCGGTGGCGTTGCTCAACGAAGCCGGCTACCGGGACCGGAACAACGACGGCGTCCGGGAAACCCCCCAGGGGACGCCCCTGCGCTTTACCCTGCTGGCCCAGGCCGAGAACCCCATCCGCATCCGCGGCGCGGAGCTGGTGCGCACCTGGCTGAAGGACATCGGCATCGCCGTGGATGTGCGTGTGGCCGACGATGCCTCGGTGATCGATCAGGTCTGGCCCGAGTTCGACGTGTGCAAGGGGCGGCGGTTCGATCTGGCCATGTTCGGCTGGTCGGCCCCGGTGATGACCCGGCCCACGGCCCTGGTGGACCTCTTCCACTCCGACTGCCGGATCGGGACGATCAACATCGGGGGGTACAAGAACCCTGAACTGGACCGGCTGGGCGAGGAGCTGCTGGTCACGGTGGATCCCGACCGGCAGAAGGCCCTGGTGGCGCAGATGCAACGCCTGATCGCCCGGGATCTGCCTGTGCACGTCCTCTTCTATCCGGACGTGATCATGGCGTACCGCCCCGCCGCCTTCGACCGGTGGGTGTTCCAGAAGGGCCAGGGGATTCTGACGAAGCTGTCCTTCGTCGATCCCCCCCGGCGCTAGGG
>JAVHLZ010000012.1:10005-73577 GCA_031081675.1 Armatimonadota bacterium | reverse complement strand
AGTCGTGCAGAGCGTGCAGGGGGCTATGCGGCGGGTGTTTGAGATGGCGGCGGTGGACGGTATGACGATGGATGCCGCTGCCCGCCGCATCGCGGAAGAACATCTGCGGTCGGGTCCGTGAGCCTCTCGCACGCGGTCGCCCCCCGGTGGCAGGGCCGCCGTTGAGGCATGCCCGCAAAAGATGAGACAGGCCGCGAGATCCGAAGAGGCGGCCGGCCCTCCCGCACCAGGTCGAGCGGGAGTGGACCGTCGGCCGAAGCGGACGGACCCATTCGCCTGATTGGTGCGTACGCTCTGAGGGGCCCACCCCTGTGCGGGTGGCGGCCCCCAAGCGGGAGTGTCGGCTTCCGCTGGACGGCCATGACGCCCGGCCGGTACAGTAGAGGCCGTGAGTCGCCCGCTCCTGCTGATCTTCCTGATCGTCCTGGTCAACCTCCTGGGGTTTGGCATCATCATCCCCCTGCTGCCGTTCTACGCCACCCGGATGGGCGCCACCCCGCTGGAGGTGGGCTGGCTGTTCGCCTCCTTTTCGCTGGCGCAGCTGGTGGCCGCGCCGGTGCTGGGAGACCTCTCGGACCGCTACGGCCGCCGGCCGGTCCTCATCGTCAGCCTGCTGGGCACGGTGGCCAGCTTCGTCGTGCTGGCGCTGGCCCGCAGCGTGCCGGTGCTGTTCCTGGCCCGGATCATTGACGGCCTGTCGGGCGGCAACATCTCCACGGCGCGGGCCTACATCGGCGATGTCACCTCCGAAGAACACCGCGCCCGGGGCTACGGCCTCCTGGGAGCGGCGTTCGGGGTGGGTTTCATCGCCGGCCCCGCCCTGGGGGGAGCCCTCAGCCGTATCTCTTATGCGGCCCCCGCCTGGGCCGCCGCCGGGATCGCCGCCCTGGCCGCGCTGCTGGCGTACCGGCTGTTGCCGGAGACCGTCCACCGGGTCTCCGCCCGCCGCCCGGGCGGCTGGACAGATCTCCCCGCGGCGCTGGCTCACCCGGTGCTGGGGCGGCTGCTGGCGGCGGACTTTCTCTATTGGGCCAGCATCTCGGTCTATCAGACGGCGTTCGCCCTGTTCGGCGCCCGGCGCTTCGGTTTTGACGTGCCTCAGACCGGGTACCTGCTGGCGCTGGTGGGAACCATCGGGGCGGTCGTGCAGGTGGCCCTGGTGGGTCCTGTGGTCCGCCGCCTGGGCGAGCGCCGTACCCTGGTCGTGGGGCTCCTGCTGGCGGGAGGCGGGCTCGCAGTCGCGTCGGGAACTCACCGCGTGGCTCCTTTCGTGCTGGCGCTGGTGCCGGCCGCCGTGGGAGCGGCGCTGGCCACACCCGCCCTGACCAGCCTGATCAGCCTGTCCGCCCCGCCCGGCGAGCAGGGCCGCGTCCAGGGGGTCGCGTCCTCCCTGGAGGGGCTGGGGCGGGCCATCGGACCGGTGTGGGGCAACGGGCTGCTGGGTGCCGTCGGTGAGACCGCCGCCTTCGGCAGCGCGGCCGGCGTGATCCTGGTGACCGCCGGTCTGGCGGCGCGGGTGCGGCCGTCAGTGCCGGCCCCCGAGGCGACCGCGGGCCGGTGAGTGTCTGCAGGCCCCGCCGGCGGGTCAGCGCAGTCCCGTCATGGCGATCCCCCGGATCATGTAGCGCTGGGAGACCGCGTAGGCGATTAGCATGGGGGCCACGGTGATCACCGTGGCGGCCATCAGCGGGCCGTAGTTGATGAACCCGTAGGGGTCCTTGAAGAGGGCGATTCCCACGGGCAGGGTGCGCATGCGTTCGGAGTTGATGACGATGACCGGCCACAGGAAGTCGTTCCAGCTGCTCAGGAACAGCAGCATGGCCACCGCCGCCAGCACGGGCTTGATGAGGGGAGCCACCACCCGCACGACGATCTGCGCCTCGCCGGCGCCGTCGATGCGGGCCGCGTCCAGAAGGTCGGTGGGCACCGTCTGCACCGCCTGCCGGATGAGGTAGACGGCAAAGGCGCTGGCGAAGTTGGGGGCCAGGATCCCCTGGTAGGTGTCCACCCAGCCCAGCCGGGCTAGGAACACGTACAGGGCCACGCTGGTGACCTGCACCGGCACCATCAGCGTGGCCAGGATCAGCAGGAAGAACAGGTTCTGCAGCGGGAAGCGGTAGACCGCAAACGCGTACCCGGCGAACAGGCCGAACAGCACCGAGCAGCCCACCGACACGGTGGCCACCACCAGGCTGTTCTTGTAGTACACCAGCCAGGGGGCCCGGGCCCAGGCTTCCCGGAAGTGGTCCCCCACCAGGCGGCTGGGGATCCAGCGGGGCGGGAAGGCGATGATCTCCGGGGCCGGGCTGACCGCCGTGACCACCATCCAGTAGAACGGCAGCACCATGACCACCGCCCCCGCGGCCACCACCAGGAAGGCCAGCCACCGGCCCAGGGCGCGCCCCGCCATCAGTAGGTCACCTCAAACCGGCGGCTGGTCCGGAACTGGAGGATGGTGATGGCCAGGATGAAGACGAACAGCACCACCGCCTCGGCCGCCGCGTAGCCGAACCGGTAGCGCTGGAACGCCTGCCGGTAGATCTCCAGCACGACCACGTTGGTGGCATTGGCAGGGCCGCCACCGGTGAGCACGTAGACCTGGTCGAAGACCTGAAACGCGAAGATGCCATTGTAGATCAGCAGGAAGGCCGTGACCGGCGCCAGCAGCGGGAGGGTGATGCGCCAGAACTGCTGCAGGGGACCCGCTCCATCCAGAGTCGCTGCCTCGTAGAACTCGGCGGGAATGGCCTGCAGGCCCGCGATGTAGATGACCATGTTGTAGCCCACCGTCTTCCAGATGCTGAAGAGAATCACCGAGAGCAAGGCGGTGCGGGTCGACAGCAACCAGGGGGAGGGGGGCAGGTGCGCCATCCGCAGCAGCGCGTTGAACAGGCCGTACTGGGGATTGTACAGCCACCACCACACCACCGCGGCGGCCACGGTGCTGGTCACCATGGGCGCGAAGTAGACGGCCTTGAGCAGCTCGCGGGCCGGGAAGCGTTCGGTGAACAGCACCGCCAGGATCAGCCCCAGGGCCGCCGCAGTGGGCACGATGGCCACCGCATACAGGAGCGTGTTGGTGACCGCCTGGCGGAAGATCTCATCGTGGAGCAGCTCGGCGAAGTTTTCCACTCCCACGTACACCAGCCGCCGGCGCGCCAGCTCCACCCGGAAGGCGCTGAAGTACAGGGTCTGCAGGGCGGGCCACACGCGAAACAGGCCGAACGCCACCAGCACGGGACTGATGAACAGGTAGGCATGCAGGTAGTGGCGTCGGTAGGCGCGGACTACCGCCCGGACCACCGGTGCCCACGCGGAGACCATCAGCGAATCGCTCCGGAAGGTGATGGGGGGACCGGAGGTCGCCGGTCCCCCCGAGGACTACTTCATCGCATCCTGGATGGCTTTGTTGGCCAGCCGCTCGGCCTCCGCCAGGGCGGCCTCGACGGTGGCCTCGCCGTGCCAGGCCTTCTGGATCGCCCCGCCCAGGGCGTCCATGATGCCGTTCAGCCCCAGGTTGATCGGCAGCCGGCGCCCGTAGGGCGCCATCTTCAGCAGGGTCTGGACGTAGCTGTCGGACTTGAACGGGTCTTTGGCCCAGTTGGACTTGTAGCGGGGCGTCAGATTGAACCGGCTGGCCAGGCGGTAGTCGTTGATCTCGCTGTTCAGCCACTCCACGGCCCGCCACGCCATGTCCTTGTGGCGCGCGGCCCGCGGCACCGAGAACAGCCACGCCCCCAGCAGCGTGACGGGGCGGTCCCCCGCCCGCCGGGCCGGAGGCAGCCACATGCCCCATCCGGACGTCCACGGCATGCCCGGAGCCTCCCGCGGCTGGCGGGCGCGGATGCTGACCGTCTCGCTGATCTGCATGGAGGCGATGCCGCTGAGGAAGGCGGCGCGGGGGTCGGGGAAGTTCAGGCTGGTGCACTTGTCCACCTGGAGCATGTCCAGGACCAGGCGCAGGGCGGCCCGGCCGGCCTCGTTGTTGAACATGACGCGGCCCCCCCGCAGGGCGTTGGGGTTGTCAATGAGGTCGGCGCCCGCGCCCCAGATGGCCCACAGGTGCTTGTGGACCACGCCGTGAGGATGGCCCACGTGGCGGATGGCGTAGCCTACCCGGACGATGTTGCCGGCGGCGTCGCGCTTGACCAGCCGGCGGCAGTAGTCCCGCAGCTCATCCCAGGTCTGCGGAGGCCTGTCGGGATCCAGCCCCGCGTCCCGGAACTGCTGCTTGTTCCAGGTCAGCCCGTAGATGTCGTGTCCCATCTGCGGGTACCCCCACATGGTCCCGCCGCCGTAGTCGGACAGCGTGACAATCTCCGGCGAAACCGAGGCCAGCCAGCGCCGGGCCTTGACGGGGTCCACCTGCTCCAGCAGGTCTTCCTTGAGGAAGCCGGGCAGCCAGGAGGTGTCGATGAACAGGATGTCGGCGATGTTGCCGGCGGCGGCGGCGGCAAAGATCTTCTGCTGCATGGTGTCGTAGTCCACGGCCACCATCTCGATCTTGACGTTGCTGGTGGCCTCAAAGGGCGCGAAGACCGTGGGATCGCGCAGGGGCAGGGTGCTCTGGGTGATCTCCCCGGCCGGGTACCACAGGGTCAGCGTGCGCCGCGGCTGGGCGAACGCTCCCGCCGCCCCTGCGACCACCAGGCACACAACAGCGGCGATCACAACCCGGTGCGCTTTCACCTGTCCACCTCCTTCGTCCTGGTGCTGACGGCAGACGGCGGCTGTCACCTCCTTCCCCAGAGAGGCGGGTCGGCGCCCTCCTGTGTCCGGATCCAGGCGTGGGCGGGGTCATCGGCCCACCGCCCGTAGACCACCCGCGCCCCCGACAGGGCCCACAGATAGTACAGTTCGTATCCGGCCGCCGCCACCACCGGGTGGAAGCCCCGGGGCAGGGCGACCAGGTCGCCCGAGCGGATCACGTAGCACGCGTCCAGCGGGCTAGGGTCCTCCGGGGCCGTGTACACCCGCTGGAGGGCAAACCCCTGGGGCGGCCGCAGCCGATAGTAATACACCTCTTCCATGGGGAGCTCGGTCGGGGCGTCGCGGTCGTGCTTGTGGGGCGGGTAGCTGGACCAGTTCCCGGGCGGATTGACCGTCTCGCCCACCAGCAGCCGCTGGCTTGCAGGCAGGTCGAGGATGGTGCGCACCTGGCGGGTCCAGTTGTCCCGGCCCACGGTGCGGACCACGACCTCGTCCGGGCGGATCAGGGCCGGCTGGCCGGGGCGATCGGCGGGGGCGCCCACGACGACCGCCACCAGGCCGTCCGCGGCGGAGGCGCTGACGGTCGCGCCCGGGGGGGCGTAGACGGCCCAGGGGAGGGCGTCGAAGACGTTGGACCGCGGCCCCACCGCCCACTCCACGCGCTGCCCCTGTCCGTCCACCGCCACCGTCCCCGATCCCTCCAGGAGGACCACCGCGACCTCGCGCTCACGGCAGGGCAGGCTGTAGCGGGGGTGGTGGGGCGACAGGACCAGCAGGCCGAAGTCCAGGTAGCGTAGCCCGGCCTGTCCGGGTTCCACGGCGCGGGTGTACCCCGGGGAGGGGTCCACGTGCCGGTGCAGGTCGGTCGTCCCGGCATCGGCGCCCGATTCGGATGGTGTGCGCATCGGCGTGTTCTCACCCCTCGGTCAGAGCTCGCAGGCGCTCCCGCACGGCCTCTTCATACGCGCGGCGGAGGGTGCGCAGCAGCTCCGGCAGGTCCGCGCCGGCCGCCACGCGCTCTCCCAGCGCGGCCAGAGCCGACCGGGCCAACCGGGTGAAAAAGCTCACCTTGCCGATTCCGGCCGCGATCGCGTCCCGCAACAGCGGGTCGGCCACCCCCGACCCTCCGTGCAGGGAGAGGGCGCAGGGCACCGCGGCCGCCAGGGCCCGCAGGCGCGGCAGGTCCAGGCGCGCTTCTCCCGGGTCCTGGTGGTGGACGTTTCCCACCGCCACCGCCAGGACGTCCACGCCCGTGAGCCGCGCGAAGCGCGCGGCCTCATCGGGATCGGTCAGCGACGCCGGCGGGGCACCGCCCAGAGACTCCTTCTGGGGGATGGGCGTCAGTTCCGCCTCCACCGTGGCCCCGTACTGCCGCGCCAGGGCCACCGCGGCGCGCACGAACTCCCGCGGCTCACCCCCGGGCCCGGCCGCATCCCCGACCATGACCGAGGTGAACCCGCACTGCAGGGCCAGCCGGATCGTGTCCAGGTCGTCGGCGTGATCCAGGTGCAGCGCCACGGGGACCGGCGCACGCTCGGCCAGCGACCGCGCCGCGGCCGCCAGGGCCGGCAGATCCACCCAGGAGCTGTGGCGGGCGGTGAAGGCGACCGCCACCGGCGCGCGCAGCTCGCCGGCGACTGTGACGATGGCGGTCGCGGTCTCCAGGTTCAGGCAGGTGAACGCCCCCACCGCCCGCCCCCGGCGGCGGGCGTCGGCGACCAGTTCGGCCAGGGTGGCCACGCCCATCGGCGCTCACGACTCCCCGGTCGCCCTCGCCGCGGCGACGGCGTCCTGGAGCTCGGCCCACGCGTGGTCGGCCGACCACCGATCCCGGATGACGCGGCACAGCGCCCGGGTCATGGCCTCGGGGTGCGGATGCTGGAAGATGTTGCGGCCGACCGAGCAGCCGATGGCGCCGGCCCGGCGGGCCTGCTCCATCCGGACCAGCAACTCCCGGTCGTCGATCACCGGCCCGCCCGCCAGGATGACCGGGACCCGGGTGGCCTCGACGATCCGCGCGAAGCTGGCCTCATCGCCGCTCCAGTTGACCTTGACGATATCCGCGCCCAGTTCGGCGCACAGGCGGGCGTTGCGCATCAGGTAGTCCGCCCCCCACGCGCCCGCCTGCCGGTCCAGGCTGGCGTAGGCGTTGGGGAACTCCGCCTCGGCGATGAACGGCATGCCCCAGCGGTCGCACGCCTCGGCGACCTGGGCCACATAGTGGATCATCTCCCGCTCGTCCGGACCGGCCAGGGCGACATACACGACCACCGCGTCGGCGCCCAGCCGCAGCGCCCACTCCACGGAGTTGATGGGCACCACCGCGGGTCCCCCGGGCAGGCCGGCGGCCGAGGCGGACAGCATGAGGGCCACGGAGGCGTCGGGGGGCAACGCGGGAGCCACGCGGGCGGCCATCCCGGCGCCCAGCATCAGGACGTTGGCGCCGCCGGCCAGGGCCTGGCGGGCCCGGGTCTCGATGTCGATGATCCCCGGCGGCAGCTGCGGAGCCGTCATGCCGTGGTCCAGGGCGCAGACCACGCATGTGCCATAGCGGGGTTCGATGAGGCGCCGCAGACGGATCACCTTGCCGACAGGAGGACTCATGGGCGCACCCGTTCCGCCCGCGCCACCGCCGGCCGCGGCGGTCCCGGTGCCGGCGCGGGCGCGTTCACCCGGTGGATCGTGAACTCGAAGACGTCAGGCACGTGGTATTCCATCGAGAGGAGCACCGGGCGGCCGTCGGCGGTGTAGTCGACCTGTTCCAGGAACAGCAGGGGGGTCCCCCGGCGGACGCGGAGGCGCCGGGCCAGGCTGCCGACCGCCCGCACCGGGCGGAGCCGCGCGCGCCCGTGGTGGACGACCACTCCGGCACTGCGCCGCAGCCACTCGTACAGCGACTCCCCCAGTCCGGCCAGCGGGTCCTCCCGGCGCGGCAGCAGGTCGGCGGAGAAGATGTCGGTGGACAGAACCACCGGCCGGCCGTCGGCCGTCCGCAGGCGCTCCAGCACCACCACGGGCGCCCCGGCGGGCAGACCCAGCGACGAGCACACCGACGGGGATCCCGGACTGATGCGGACGACCTTCTCGGCCGTGCCGGGGGTGTAGCCGCTCGATCGGATGAGGTCGGTGACTCCCCAGTTCTCGCCCAGGTTGTTGCGCAGGAACGGGGAGGCGGCGACGAAGGTGCCCACGCCGCGGGCCCGGGACAGCACGCCTTCCATCTCCAGCACCCGGATGGCCTCCCGCAGGGTCGCCCGGCTCACCCCCAGCAGGCTGGCCAGGGCGGGCTCAGGCGGCATCCGGTCGCCCGGGCGCAGGCGGCGGTCGGCGATCCACTCCCGCAACGCGTCCCGGACCAGCGCCGGCAGCAGCTGGCGGGATCGGGACCGCAACCGGGAGAGGACTTTGTCAGACATCTGACGTCTGCTTTTCACTTTACCCGCTGGCGCGGCGCCGGTCAAGGGCGACGGGCGCCGCGAGCCCGGCGGATCCCCCCCGGGCTGGGGCCGGCACAGGGACAGCCCGGGGCCGGCGCGAACTGGGGGCACGTGCGCGACGCCGTTCTCACCCTGGACCTGGGGACCACCGCCTGCAAGGCCACGTGGTTCGATCTGGACGGCCGTCCGCTGGCCGCCGCGTCCGCGGAGTACCCCACGCGCCACCCGCGGCCCGGGTGGGCCGAGCAGGACCCGGAGGAGTGGTGGACGGCGGCGGTGGCCGCCGCGCGGCGGGCCCGGGAGGCCGCGGGCGCGGTGCGGACGGTCGCCGTGGGCCTGTCGTCCCAGCGGGAGGGCGTGGTGCCGGTGGACGACCGCGGGACGCCGCTGGGTCCATGCATCATCTGGATGGACCGCCGGGCCACTGCGGAGGCGCGGGTGCTGGCGGAACGGTTCGGGGATGAGCTGCGGGAGCGCACCGGCCTGCGGGCCGACCCCACCTTCACCGCCTGCCGGCTGCTGTGGCTGCGCCGCCACCAGCCGGAGCTGTACAGCCGGACGCGCTACTTCCTCCAGCCGCGGGACTTTCTGTACCACCGGCTCACGGGCACGCCGGTCACGGACCCCTCGCTGGCGTCCCGCACGCTGCTGTTCGACATCCGCCGCCTGACGTGGTGGCCGGAGATGGCCGAGGCGGTGGGGGTGGACCTCTCCCGCTTTCCCCCGCTGTACCCGTCGTCCTCCGCCCCCGGCGCCCTGCAGCCTCCCGCGGCCTCCGCCCTGGGGCTGACACCCGGGACTCCGGTGGCCGTGGGTGCCGGCGATCGGGCGTGCGAGGCACTGGGCCTGGGGCTGGCCGGGGAGACGGCCATGGTGTCCACCGGGACCACCACCAACGTCTCCGTGGCCGTCCCCCAGGTCCCCGAGGTCCTGGGCCCGGGAGTCCTGTGTTCGGCCCACTGCCTGCCCGGGCAGTACCTGCTCGAACAGGGCCTGGGCGCCTCGGGGGCGATCCTGCGGTGGCTGCGGGATCGGATCCTGGCAGGACGCCTGGACTACCCGGTGCTGGACGCGCTGGCTCAGGACAGCCCGCCCGGCGCCCGGGGGCTGCTCCTGCTGCCGTTCTTCGCCGGCGCCCGCGCCCCCCGGTGGAATCCGGCCGCCCGGGGGGTGTGGTTCGGGTTGACGCTGTCCCACGACCTGGGAGATCTGGTGCGCAGCGTCCTGGAGGGCGTGGCATACGAGGTGCGGGCATGCCTGGAGGAACTGCACCGGATCGGGGTGGCCGTGACTACTCTGGTCTCGGCCGGCGGCGCCGCCCGCAGCGCCCTGTGGCGGGAGATCACGGCCGACGTGACCGCCCGCCCGGTCGCCGTGCCCGTCCAGACCGAAGCCGCCTCCCTGGGCGCCATGCTCCTGGCTGCCGCGGCGGTGGGTGCTGCCGCCGACCCGCTGGCGGCGGCCCAGCAGGCCAACCCCGCCGTGGTCACCGTCCGGCCCCAGGCCTCCCGGGCGGCGCGGTACGAGAGGAGCTACCGGCTGTACGCCGCTGTGTACGCAGCCGTGGCGCCGCTGTTTCCCCCCGTGGATCAGGACGAGGACGCCGACGCCGGCTCGAGGTGACTGACCTTGCCGACAGGAGCCGCTGGGAGGAGGCGGCCGAGGCCCTCAGCCGCTACCTCGCTGGCGCGCGGTCGGCGGCCACCCTGGTGGGCGTGGCCTCTCTGGTCCACCCGGAGATGCTGGTGGAGATCGAGGTGGAGGCCGCGGTGGATGACGGGGCGGCCTCTTGACAGGAGAGACCTGGCCGGGTAAGGTGTTCCATGGTTTTTTAACTATGACCTCAACGTCGCGGCGGGAGAGCGGAGAGCGCCAGATGGTGCGGATCTTCCGGGCCCTGGGGGATCCCACCCGGTACCGGATCGTGCGGGTGCTGATGGAACGGGAGGAGGTCGCCTGCCGGGACCTGTCCCGGCTGTTCGCCCTCAGCGCACCGGCCCTGTCGCACCACTTCCGCGTCCTCCAGGAGTGCGGGCTGATGCGGGTGCGTCGCGAAGGACCCTACCACTTCTTCCGGCTCAACCGCCCCCTGCTGGAGAGAGCCCTGGGGGGGTGGCGGGCGCCGCCGCCGGAATAGATTTCGCGGGAGGATGAGTTTTACGTTTTTAGAATTCTAAAATCGAGGTGCACAGGTATGGTTCAAGTCCTGTTTCTCATCGGCCGCATCATCCTGGGCGTCTTTTACCTGTTCAACGCCGTCAACCACCTCACCCGGCTCGACGAGATGAGCCGGTGGGCGGCCAGTAAGGGCGTGCCGGCCGCCCGGGTGCTGGTGGTCGTGACCGGCGCGATGCTCCTGGTGGGCGGGCTGACGGTCTTGCTGGGCGTGTACCCCGCGGTGGGCGTGGCCGCCCTGACGGTCTTTTTCGTCCCCGTGACATTCTGGATGCACGACTTCTGGGCGGTGCAGGACCCCCTGCAGCGGGTCGTGCAGATGGTGAACTTCACCAAGAACCTGGCCCTGCTGGCGTCGGCGTGGATCCTGCTGGCTGTCCCGCAGCCCTGGCCGCTGAGCCTGGCGCGGTAGGCGCGCGGTAGGGGAGCGGGTGGGGGTGAGGGGATGAGCGCCGCGGACCGTCCGACGTTGCCCGCCATCGCCCTGCCGGGCGTGGTGGTCCTGCCATCCATGGCCCTCACCCTCCCGGTGAGCGACGCGGCCGGCGCCGCGGCCGTGGACGAGGCCGTGCGGGGGGACCACCTGGCTCTGCTGGTGCCCGCGCACCCGGACGCCGAGGACCGCTCCCTGGCCGAGCGGCTGCTGCCGGTGGGGGTCGTGGCGCGCATTGAGCGGGTCTCCCACGGCGGCCCCGCCGAGCGGGGGGTCCTGATCCGCGCCCTCCACCGGGCGGTGCTGGGCCAGCTGGTGCAGGACGACCCCTGCCTGCGGTTCACCTACGAGGCGCGCCCGGACCCGCAGACGTGGCCCCCGGAGGTGGAACAGCTGCGGCTGCGGGTCCTGGCTGCCATCGAGCTGTTCGTCAGCCGCCAGCCGGGCATCCCCCAGGAGGTGCTGAACTTCGTCCGCGGCATCAGCCACCCCGGCCAGCTGGCCGACAGCGCAGGGTATGCGCCCGAGATGTCGTTTGCCGAGCGGGCCGACCTGCTGCAGACCGTTGACCTCGCCGAGCGCCTGCAGAAGGTCCTGGCGTTCTTCCAGCGCCAGATCCAGCTGCAGGAACTCAAAGAGGAAATCCGCTCCCGGGTGCGGGAGGCGGTGGAGAAGACCCAGCGGGAGTACATCCTGCGGGAGCAGCTGCAGGCGATCCGCCGGGAACTGGGCGAGGAGGACGACGGGGCCGCCGAGATCGAGCGCTACCGCCAGCGCATCGAGGCCTCCGGGATGCCCGAGGAGGCGCGGCGGGAGGCGCTGCGGGAGCTGGCGCGCCTGGAACGCCTGCCGCCCCAGGCGGCCGAGTACAGCGTCATCAAGACCTACCTGGAGTGGCTGGTGGACCTGCCCTGGCAGCGGTCGGACCCCGAAGAGATCGACATCGCCCGGGCCCGGGCCGTGCTGGACGAGGACCACTACGACCTCGGGGAGGTCAAAGAGCGCATCCTGGAGCACCTGGCGGTGCGCAAGCTGCGCGCCGAGCGGGGCACCGGCGGCGCCGACGGTCCGGTGATCCTGTGCTTTGTGGGCCCGCCGGGCGTGGGCAAGACGTCCCTGGGCCAGAGCATCGCCCGCGCCCTGGGGCGGAAATTCACCCGCATGTCCCTGGGCGGCATCCGGGACGAAGCCGAGATCCGGGGCCACCGCCGCACGTACGTGGGCGCGATGCCCGGCCGCATCATCCAGGCCATCCGGCGGGCGGGGACCAACAATCCGGTGTTCATGCTGGACGAGGTGGACAAGATCGGCGCCGACTGGCGGGGGGATCCGGCGGCGGCGCTGCTGGAGGTGCTGGACCCGGCCCAGAACGCTCACTTCCGCGACCACTACCTGGACGTGGACTTCGACCTGTCCCGGGTGATGTTCATCACCACCGCCAACCTGCTGGACCCGATTCCCCCGGCCCTGCGGGATCGCATGGAGGTCCTGCACCTGGACGGCTACACCGAACACGACAAGATCCACATCGCCCGGGGCTTTCTGCTCCCCCGCCAGCGGGCTCTCAGCGGGCTGCGGGAAGAGGAGGTGGCTTTCACCGATGACGCGGTGCGCGCCATCATTCGCGACTACACCCGGGAAGCCGGGGTGCGCCAGCTGGAACGGGAGATCGGCCGTGTCCTGCGCAAGGTGGCCACCGCGGTAGCCGACGGGCGACTGGCGCCTCCGGTCCTCGTGGACGCCGCCCGCGTGCCGGACTACCTCGGAGTCCCGCGCTTTGCCTCCGAGCTGGCCGAGCGCACCGGGCGTCCGGGGGTGGCCACGGGTCTGGCGGTCACCCCCACCGGGGGCGAGGCCATCTTCGTAGAGGCGGCCCGCATGCCGGGCGAGGAACGGCTGACCCTCACCGGACACCTGGGGGAGGTGATGAAGGAGTCGGCGCAGATCGCCCTCAGCTACGTGCGCTCCGCCGGGCCGGCGCTGGGCGTGGACCCGGGGCGGCTGCGGGGCCACGAGGTGCACATCCACGTGCCGGCGGGCGCCACCCCCAAAGACGGCCCGTCGGCGGGGGTGGCGATGGTCGCGGCCCTGGTCTCACTGCTGTCGGGGCGGCCGGTGCGGGCGGATGTGGCGATGACGGGGGAGATCACCCTGCAGGGTCAGGTTCTGCCGGTGGGCGGGATCCGCCAGAAGCTGCTGGCGGCGCAACAGGCCGGGCTGCGGACGGTCATCCTGCCGGCGCGCAACGCCGCCGAGATGCGGGAGATCCCGGAGGAGGTACGGGCGCAGCTGGAGGTCCGGTTCGTGCGGACCATCGAGGAGGCGCTGGCCATCGCGCTGCAGCCGGAGCCGGTGGCGGTGACCTGAATACGGTCCGCGGGAGGGGGGACGGAAATGGAGGCAGTGTTCGGTCAGGCGGGCCACTGGGGGCTGCTGGTCCTGCGGGTGGCCCTGGGCGTGGTCTTCATCTATCACGGTTATCCCAAGTTTTTCCGGGTCCCACCCGTCGGCGGAGCGGCCGGCTTTGCCAAGTTCCTGGGCATGATGGGGATCCCGGCGCCGCTGTTCTTCGCCTGGGTGGTGGCGGTGCTCGAGTTCTGGGGCGGGATCGCCCTGATCCTGGGGCTGGCCACCCGGTGGCTGGGGCTGCTGTTCGCCATCGACATGCTGGTGGCCATCCTCAAAGCCAAGGCCGGTCGGGGCGTACGCTTCATGGCCATGGACACCACCGGGTGGGAGTTTGACTTCGTGCTGCTGGCCGGCGCGCTCGCCCTGATGCTGCTGGGCGGTGGCGCCTACTCCCTGGACGCGGCCTGGGGGCTGAGGATCTGAAAAGGGAGAAGGGAAGAGGGAAAAGGGAAAAGGGAAGAGACGGACGGGGTCAGTGGCCGGGGGTCTGCTCGCGTCCGGGGCCGGGGCGTTCTCCCGGCGGAAGGGACTCCCCGCGGAGGATCGCCAGCACCCGCCGCCCGGCGTCCAGCAGGTCGCCCGGCGCGGCCCGCAGGTTGTCGGTGAGGACAGCCAGCGCCTCACCGGGTGCGTCCTCCGAGCGCGGCAGCAGCAGCGCCAGCGCCACGTAGGCCAGGACGCCGATCCCGCTGGCAAACGCCAGCAGCAGGAACAGCGCGCGGATCACCGCGGGATCCACGCGCAGGTGCTCGGCCAGGCCTCCGGCCACGCCCAGCAGGATGCGGTTGTGCGGGCTGCGGGTCAGCCGTCGCGCCATCGGACTCTCCTCCCTCCGGCCGCGCCGCCCGGCCGGCCTGCTTTTTACGCTAACACAGGACCGGCGCGGCGCGCATCCGGCGGGGGCCGGATCCCGGCGGCCTTGACGGCCTGTGATAAGGTAGAGAGGAGATTGACAGCCGGCGCCCCCGCGCCGGCTGTTCGATGCGAGCGGCCGCGATCCACCTGACCATGGGTACTCGATCGCCGTCCCAGAGTCCGCAGGCCGACGGGCCGGTCCCGGCCGCCCGCCAGGGGCCCCGTGTGCCCCGCCCGGGGCGCCGGGCCGGGCAGCGCGCCCTGGTGGTGGTGGAGTCGCCCACCAAGGCGCGCACGCTGAAGAAGCTGCTGGACCGCCGCTACGAGGTCGTAGCGTCCATGGGGCACGTCAAGGACCTCCCGCGCAGCCGTCTGGGCGTGGACGTGGACAACGGCTTTGCGCCCCGCTACGTGGTCATCAAGGGCAAAGCCGCCATCCTCAAGGAGCTCAAGGAGGCCGCCCGCCGGGCCAGCGCCGTCTACATGGCCACCGACCCCGACCGGGAAGGCGAGGCCATCTCCTGGCACCTCAGCGACGTCCTGCGCCCGGTCAACCCGGCCATCAAGCGCATCGAGTTCCACGAGGTCACCAAAGACGCCGTGGAGCGGGCCCTGGCCCATCCCCGGGACATCGACCTGAACCTGGTCCACGCCCAGCAGGCCCGCCGGGTCCTGGACCGGCTGGTGGGCTACAAGCTCAGCCCGCTGCTGTGGCGGAAGGTGCGGGGCGGGCTGTCGGCGGGACGGGTGCAGTCGGTGGCCGTGCGGCTGGTGGTGGACCGGGAGAAGGAGATCGAGGCCTTCATCCCCCAGGAGTACTGGACCCTGCTGGCGCACCTGCGCGCCGCCGGCGGGACGTTCGCCGCCCGCCTGGTCGGGCGCAACGGGGTCCGGTACGGCACCCCCGCCGACGAAGGCGTGGAGGTCCTGCGCACCCGGCAGGATGTGGACGCGGTCCTGGCCGCGCTGGACGGGGTGGTCTGGACCGTCGCCGACGTCCGCCGCAAGGACCAGTTCCGCCACCCCGCGCCGCCGTTCACCACCAGCACCCTGCAGCAGGAGGCGAACCGGCGGCTGGGCTACACGGCGGCCCGCACCATGAGCGTGGCCCAGCAGCTGTACGAGGGCGTGGACCTGGGCCCCGAGGGGACCGTGGGCCTGATCACCTACATGCGTACCGACTCGGTGCGGGTGGCTGAGGCGGCCCAGCGCGAGGCGCGGGAGTTCATCGCGGCCACCTACGGAGCCGCCTACGTCCCCGACGCGCCCCGGGCGTACCGCTCGCGGCGGACCGCCCAGGAGGCCCACGAGGCCATCCGCCCCACCTCGGTGCACCGCACGCCCGACCGGGTGCGGCCCTACCTGCGGCCGGACCAGTACCGGTTGTACCGCCTGATCTGGGAGCGGTTCGTGGCCAGCCAGATGGCGTCGGCGGTCCTGGACACCCTGGCCGTGGACATTGCCGCCGGAGCGTACCGGTTCCGGGCCACGGGCTCCCGGGTCACCTTCCCGGGCTTTCTCGCGGTCTACCGGGACGTGGACGCCGACGAGGGCGCCGACAGCTGGCTGCCCGAGCTGGCCGTGGGTGATGTGCTGGCCCTGGAGCGGCTGGAGCCCCAGCAGCACTTCACCCAGCCGCCGCCCCGGTACACCGAGGCGTCGCTGGTGCGGGCGCTGGAGGAGCGCGGGATCGGTCGGCCCAGCACCTACGCGCCCACCATCGAGACCATCAAGCGCCGGGGATACGTGCGCTCGGTCAACCGGCGGCTGCACCCCACGCCCCTCGGCCGTCTGGTCAACGACCTGCTGGTGGAGCACTTTGCCGACGTGATGGACTACGACTTCACCGCGGCCCTGGAGGAGGAGCTGGACCAGGTGGAGGAGGGCCAGCTGGACTGGCGCAGGGTGGTCAGCGACTTCTGGACGCCGTTCCAGCATGACCTGCTGGCGGCCGAGCAGAAGATCGCCCCGGTGGAGACGCCCGTGGTGGAGATCGGCGAACCCTGTCCGTCCTGCGGCCGCCCGCTGGTCCGCAAACACGGCCGGTTCGGCGAGTTCATCGCCTGCTCGGGGTTCCCCGGATGCACCTACACCCGCCCCCTGGGCATCGGCGTGCCCTGCCCGCGCTGCCGGGTGGGAGAGATCGTCGAGCGCCGCTCGCGCCGGGGCCGCACCTTTTACGGCTGCAGCACCTACCCGGCGTGCGACTTCACCAGCTGGGACCGGCCCACCGACCGCCCGTGTCCGCGCTGCGGGGCGCAGGTTCTGGTCGTGCACCAGACCGCCCGCCGCAGCGAGCTGCGCTGCCCCGACCGGGCCTGCGGCTATTCCGAGCCGGCGCCTCCTCCCGCCGCCGACGACGCCCGGCCGGGGGGAGAGGACCGGCCGGCTCCATGAGCCCCGCCGCCCCCTCCGGCCGCGTCCCCGATCCGCCGGCGGACGTCCCTCCGGACGTGGCCGCCTACCTGCGGGCGCTGGAGGGAGAGCGCGACGCCTCGGCCCACACCCTGGCTGCCTACGCCCGGGACCTGCGGGCGTTTGCCGCGTTCCTCCGCCGGCAGGGCCTGGTCCGCTGGGATCAGGTCACCCCGGAGGTGGCCCGCCGGTACGTGGTGGAGCTGGACCGCCGATACGCCCGCAGTTCCATCGCCCGACGGCTGTCGGCCCTGCGAGGGTTCTTCCGGTTCCTGTACCGCGAGGGGATCGTGACCCGCAATCCGATGAGCCTGGTGGGTCCGCCCCGCCGGCCGCGGCGGCTGCCGCAGTTCCTCACCCCCGAGGAAGTGCGGGCGGTCCTGGCCGCGCCCGACGTGACCACCCCCCGGGGCCTGCGCGACCGGGCGCTGCTGGAGGTCCTGTACGCCACCGGGATGCGCGTGGCCGAACTGGTGGGCCTGCGGCTGGCCGACCTGCAGTGGGAGGGAGAGATCCGGGTGCTGGGCAAGGGGCGCCGGGAGCGCATCGTCCTGCTGACCGCGGCGGCCCGCGAGGCCCTGGACCACTACCTGACCCGGGCCCGGCCGCAGCTGGTGGGGGCGCGGCGCACCGACGCGGTCTTCGTGAACGCCCGCGGCGGCCCGCTCACCGACCGGGGCGTGCGGGTGATCGTCCTCCGGGCCATCCGCCAGGCGGCCCTGGCCCGCCGGGTGAGCCCCCACGTGCTGCGCCACACCTTCGCCACCCATCTGCTGGATGGAGGAGCCGACCTGCGGGCGGTTCAGGAACTGCTGGGCCACGCCTCTCTGCGCACCACCCAGGTCTACACCCACGTCTCCCGGGACTGGCTCAAGCGCGTGTACGACCGGGCGCACCCGCGGGCCTGACGCCGCCGGAGAAGGTGTGCTATACTACGGCGGGCTCGCCGCACGGCGATGGGCGCCCCGGGTCGCCGCCGGGGCGCGGTCGTCTGTGGCGGGCCCGGAGATCGCACGCCTCCCGACTCCGCCGGGGGTCCCTTCGGGGTCCGGCGGGGGAGGACGGAGGCGGAGGAGACAACCAGGAGGAGGGACAGATCGTGCCGGTTGTGACCATGAAGCAGTTGCTGGAGGCCGGGGTCCACTTCGGGCACCAGACCCGCCGGTGGAACCCCAAGATGGCCCGCTACATCTTCACCGAGCGCAACGGCATCCACATCATCGACCTGCAGAAGACCGTCCCCATGATCGAGCAGGCCTACCAGTTCGTCCGGGAGGCCGTGGCCGCCGGCGGGACGTGCCTGTTCGTGGGGACGAAGAAGCAGGCGCAGGACGCCATCCGGGAGGAGGCCACCCGGGCCCAGCAGCCCTACGTCGCCGTGCGGTGGCTGGGCGGGATGCTGACCAACTTCCAGACGATCCGCCGGCGGGTGGAACGGCTGCGGGAGATCGAGGACATGCGCGACCGTGGCCACCTGGACGTGCTGCCCAAGAGGGAGCAGGCCCGGCTGCTGGAGGAGCTGGCCCGGCTGGAGAAGTACCTGGGCGGGGTGAAGAACATGACCACCCTGCCCGCCGTGGTCTATGTGGTGGACACCCGCAAGGAGCACATCGCGGTGGCCGAAGCGCGCAAGCTGGGGATCCCGGTGGTGGCCATCGTGGACACCAACTGCGATCCCGACGAGGTGGACTATCCCATCCCCGGCAACGACGACGCCATCCGGGCGGTGCGGCTGATCACCAGCCGGATCGCCAACGCCTGCCTGGAGGGCCTGGAGGAGCGGCGCAAGCGCGAGGTGGTCGAGGAGGCGCCGGCCGCGGCCCCGGCCGAGGCCCCGGAGGCGCCGGAAGAGGTGCCGGAGGAGGTCCTGGCCGAGGAGGGTCTGGTCGAGGAGATCCTGCCCGAAGCCGAGCCGGTGGAGCTGGCGGAGGAGGAGCGGTAGGTGGACCCCACAGTGTCGGAGATCGGGATCGAGTTGATCAAGGAACTGCGCGCCCGCACCGGGGCCGGCGTGATGGACTGCCGGGCGGCGCTGCGGGAAGCCGGCGGCGACCTGGAGCGCGCCGTGGAGATCCTGCGGGCCCGGGGCGTGGCCGTCGCGGCCCGCAAGGCCGGCCGGGTGGCCGCCGAGGGGCTGGTGGAGGCGTACGTCCACACCGGCGGGCGGGTGGGGGCGTTGGTGGAGGTCAACTGCGAGACGGACTTCGTGGCCCGCACCGACGACTTCCGGCGCCTGGCCCGGGACCTGGCGATGCAGGTGACCGCATCGGCTCCCCTCTACGTGAGCCGGGAGGAGGTGCCGGCCGACGTGGTGGAGGCCCAGCGCCGCCAGTTCGCCGCCGAGCTGGCCGGCAAGCCGGCGGCGGCGGTGGACGGGCGGCTGGAGAGGTGGTTCCAGGACGTGGTGCTGCTGGAGCAGCCGTTCATCCGGGATGAGTCGCGCCGGGTCCGGGACATCATCACCGAGGCCATCGCCCGCCTGGGGGAGAACATCCGGGTCCGGCGGTTTGCCCGATTCCGGGTCGGGGAGTGACGACGAGGGGAGGGCCCCCATGACCTCGGTCCCCTCTCCCAGATACCGGCGCGTTCTGCTCAAGCTCAGCGGCGAAGCCCTCGCCGGCGAGGGCCGCACGGGGCTGGATCCCGGCGTCCTGCGCCTGGTGGCCCGGGAGGTCAAGGACGTGATGGCCCAGGGCGTCCAGGTGGCCATCGTGGTCGGCGGGGGCAACCTGGTGCGCGGGGCCGACCTGTCGGCCCGGCTGGGCATCGACCCGGTGACCGGCCACTACATGGGCATGCTGGCCACGGTCATCAACGCCCTGGCCCTGCAGGACATCATGGAAAAAGAAGGGCTGGTGACCCGGGTGCAGACCGCCCTGGAGATGCACCAGATCGCCGAGCCCTACATCCGCCGCCGCGCCATCCGCCACCTGGAGAAGGGGCGGGTGGTCATCTTTGCCGGCGGGACCGGCAGCCCCTATTTCACCACCGATACGGCCGCCGCCCTGCGCGCCATCGAGATCGAGGCCGACGCGGTCCTCATGGCCAAGAAGGGGGTGGCCGGCGTCTACGACAAGGATCCCAACGTCTACCCCGACGCCGTCCTGTTCCGCCGGCTGGAATACATGGACGTGCTGAACCGGGACCTGAAGGTGATGGACGCCACGGCCGTGGCGCTGTGCAAGGACAACAACATGGACATCATCGTCTTCGACGTGGCCCAGCCGGGCAACATCCGTCGGGCCGTCCTGGGGGAGGACGTGGGCACGCTGGTCACCCAGGGAGGAGGGGTGCGACGGTGATTGCGGAGGTGCTGGCCGACGCCCGCACCCGGATGCAGAAAGCGGTGGAGGCCACCCGCCACGAGCTGGCCGCCCTGCGGACCGGCCGCGCCAGCCCCGCCCTGCTGGAACAGATCCGGGTGGAGTACTACGGGGTTCCCACCCCCATCACCCAGATGGCCACGGTGACGGTGCCGGAACCGCGGCTGCTGGTCATCCAGCCCTGGGACCGCAAGTTCGTCAAAGAGGTCGAGAAGGCGATCCTCAAGAGCGACCTGGGGCTGGTTCCCACCAGCGACGGGGTGCACGTGCGCGTGCCGATCCCGCCCCTCACCGAGGAGCGGAGGCGGGAACTGGTCAAGGTGGCCCACAAGCACGCCGAGGAAGGGCGCGTGGCCATCCGCAACGTGCGCCGGGAGGCCAAGGAGATGATCGAGCGCCTGGAAGACGACGGCGAGATCTCCGAGGATGAAGCCCGGCGGGCCCTGGACGAGCTGCAGAAGCTCACCGACCGCTTCATCGGCGAGATCGACGCCCTGCTCCAGGCCAAGGACAAGGAGATCATGGAGCTGTGACGGCCCCGCCCGCCCCTGCGACGTCCCGCCCCGACCCCACCGACGTGGTGGGCCTGGAGATCGAGCAGGCCCTCGCGCGCCTGGCCGCCGCCGGCGTGCCGGTGCGGTCGGTGCGGGAGACCCGCCCGCCGTTCCCGGTGGCCCTGGAGGGCCCCCTGCGGGTGATCCGGGTGCGCCGGGATCCGGAGGGGGGCGTGGACCTGGTGGTGACCCCCGAACGGATCGCCGCGCCGGCCGAGCCGTGAGCCGCCCGGATGTTCGTCCTTCCGGTGTCCTCCTGGACCCGGACCGCATGCCGGCCCACGTCGCCATCATCATGGACGGCAACGGCCGGTGGGCCGCCTCCCGGGGGCTGCCCCGGGTCGCCGGCCACCGGGCCGGCCTGGAGGCGGCGCGCCGCACCGTGGACGCCTGCCGCGACCTGGGGGTGCGGGTCCTGACCCTGTACGCGTTTTCCACCGAAAACTGGCGTCGGCCCGCCGAGGAAGTGACCGCGCTGATGGCGCTGCTGGCCGAGGCGGTGCGGGAAGAGGCGTCGGACCTGTTGCGCGCCGGGGTGCAGCTGCGGGTCAGCGGCGATCTCCAGTCGCTGGATCCCGCGTTGCGGGACCAGATCGCGGACGTGGTGGAGCGCACCCGGGAAAACGGCGCGCTGGTCCTCAACGTGGCCTACAACTACGGCGGGCGGGCCGAGATCGTGACCGCCCTGCGCCGGGTGGCCGCCGACGTGGCCCGCGGAGCGCTGCGGCCGGAGGCCATCGACGAGGCCCTGGTGGACCGCTACCTGTATACGGCCGGGCTGCCCGATCCCGACCTGCTCATCCGCACCGGCGGGGAGCAGAGGGTCTCCAACTTCCTCCTGTGGCAGATCGCCTACACCGAGCTGTACTTCTGCGACGTCTACTGGCCCGACTTCTCCCGCAGCCACCTGGAGGCCGCCATCGCCGAGTACCAGCAGCGTCGCCGCCGGTTCGGCGGCGTGGAGGACAGTCTGGGTGGCTGACGTTCGCCGTCGGCTCGCCGGGGCCCAGCTGGGCCGGCGCACTGCGACCGCCGTGGCCGGCATTCCGCTGGTGGTGGCCGCCCTGTGGGCCGGAGGCGGGTGGTGGATCGCGCTTCTGGCCGCCGTGGGGATCCTGGGGTGGTGGGAACTGGTGCGCCTGCGCCCGCCGTCGGCTCCGCAGCGCTCCGGGCGGGCGGACGGCCTGACGCTCCCGGCCACGGCTGCCGCGGCGGCCGTGGCGGCGCGCGCTTCGCTCCCCGCGACGGAGGCCCTGCTGGCCGTGTGGGCGGTGACGACCGTCCTGGCGGCGTGGGCGTATCGGGGCGTCGGGCGCCCGTCCGCCGGACCGGTGGCCGGGAGTCCGTTCCTCCCCGCGCTGATGGCCCCGACGTACCTCGGCGTCCCCCTGGGGCTGCTGGCGCGCTGGCGCGCGGAGGCGGGCGCGGGGGAGGTCCTGGCGTTTGTGGTCACGATCTGGACGGTGGATGTGGCGGCGTACGCCGTCGGGCTCGCCGCCGGCCGCCACCGGCTGGCCCCGCGGATCAGCCCGGGCAAGAGCTGGGAGGGTGCGGCGGCCGGCCTGGCCGCGGGCCTGGCGGTGGGAATGGGGACCGCCTCGATACTGGGCCTGTCTTCCGGAAGCGGGGCGGTGTTCGGCGTCGTCGTCAGCGCCAGCGCCCAGGCCGGCGACCTGCTGGAGTCCGCCCTCAAGCGCGCCGCCGGGGTCAAGGACTCCGGCGCGCTGCTGCCCGGCCACGGCGGGGTCCTGGACAGGTTCGACGGCATGCTGGTGGCCGCGCCGGTGGGCTACCTGCTGGCCGCCGCCTGGGGGCGGTGAGCTCGGCCGTGGAGCGCCGACGGCGTCTGGTGATCCTGGGCAGCACCGGCAGCATCGGCCGCCAGGCCCTGGAGGTGGTGGAGCAGACCGGGGAGTTCGAGGTGGTGGGCGTGGGCGCGCGCCGGAACGCCTCCGCGCTCGCCGAGCAGGTCCGCCGATTCCGTCCCGAGGTGGTGGCGCTGGACGACCCGCAGGCCGCCGCCGAGCTGCGTTCGGAGCTGCCGTCCGGCGTGCAGCTGCTGTCGGGCCCCCACGCCCTGGAGGCCCTGGCCGCCTGGGGGGAGGCGGACGTGGTTCTGGTGGCGGTGGTGGGTGCCGCCGGGTTGCTGCCCACCCTGGCCGCGCTGCGGGCCGGCCGCGACGTGGCCCTGGCCACCAAGGAGGTGCTGGTGGCCGCCGGCGCTGTGGTCATGGGCGAGGCGCGGGCGCGGGGCCGGCGGGTGCTGCCGGTGGACAGCGAGCATGTGGCCATCGCCCAGTGCCTGCGCGGCGAGTCGCCCGACGCGGTGCGCAGGATCCTGCTGACCGCCTCGGGCGGGCCATTCCTGCGCTGGCCGCGCGAGGCGCTGGCGGCCGCGCGCCCGGACGACGCCCTGGCGCACCCCACCTGGAGGATGGGCCCCAAGATCACGGTGGATTCGGCCACGCTGATGAACAAGGGGCTGGAGGTGATCGAGGCCCATCACCTGTTCGGCGTCCCCCCGGAGCGCATCGAGGTGGTCATTCACCCCCAGAGCATCGTCCACTCCCTGGTGGAGTTCGTCGACGGCAGCGTGAAGGCCCAGCTGGCTCCTCCGGACATGCGCCCCGTCATCGCCTACGCCCTGCGGGGCGGGGATCGCCGGCCGCTGCCGGCGCCGTCGGTGGACTGGGATCGCCTGACCCTGACCTTTGAACGGCCCGACCCGGCGCGGTATCCTTGCCTGGGGTATGCCTACGAGGCGCTGGCCGCCGGCGGCACCATGCCGGCCGTGCTCAACGCCAGCAACGAGGTGGCTGTGGAGCTGTTCCTGCAGGGCCGCATCAGGTTTCTGGACATCCCGGCGATCGTCCGCCGGACCCTCGACGCCCACCGGCCGGTGAGCTCTCCCACGGTGGAGGAGATCCTGGCCGCCGACGCCTGGGCCCGGACGTACGCCCGGGGAGATCCGGCGCGCGCCGGCCCGGGCCCCGCCCGGGCGGGTGATCCATGAGCGGCGTGCAGCCGGTGAACCTGGGGTGGGCCATCGTCGCCTTCGGGCTGATGATCTTCGCCCACGAGCTGGGGCACTTCCTGATCGCCCGGCGTACCGGCGTCACCGTGCTGGCGTTCGCCCTGGGATTCGGGCCGCCGCTGGTGCGGATACGCCGCGGGGAGACGGTGTACGCGGTCAACGTTCTCCCCCTGGGCGGCTATGTGAGGCTGGCGGGGGAGGATGCAGAGGGCGCGAGCGGGTCCGGCAGCCTGCGCAGCAAGTCGGTCTGGCAGCGCATGGCCGTGGTGCTGGCCGGCCCGGTGATGAACCTGGTCCTGGCGGTGCTGCTGTTCGCCGGCCTGGCCGCCGCCCTGGGGGTGCCGGTGGGGATCAGCACCCGCATCGGACAGGTCCTCACCGTCTGCTCTGACGACGGCCGCCGGGTCACCTGTCCGGCGGCGGCGGTCGGCCTGCGGGCGGGCGACCGGATCGCGGCCATCGACGGGCAGCCCATGGCCGACGGCGAGCAGGTCATCGAGACCATCCACCGCCGTCCCCACGAGCGCCTGCGGCTGACCGTGGAGCGCGACGGGCGGCGGTTTGAGGTGGAGGTCACCACCATCCGCGACCAGCGCCAGGGGATCGGGCTTATCGGGTTCCGCCCGGAGTCGGTGCGCCAGCCCATGGGTCCGGGGCGGGCCCTGTGGTGGGGGGTGACCACCACCGGACAGTACGCGGCCGCCATCGGCGGGGCGGTGGCGGCCTTGGTCCGCCGCGGGACATTCTTCCGCGAACTGTCCGGCCCCGTGGACGCGGTGCGATTTCTGGGAGAGGCGGCCCAGGTCGGCGCGGAGCCCTTCGTGTACACGGCCGCCTTGCTCAGCATCATGGTGGGACTCTTCAACCTGCTGCCGGTGCCGGCGCTGGACGGAGGGCGGTTGCTGTTCCTGGTGGTGGAGGCCATCCGGCGGCGTCCGGTGGACCCCCGGCGGGAAGGCTACATTCACCTGGTGGGGTTTGCGCTGCTCATGCTGCTCCTGGTGGTGCTGACCGTGCGGGACCTGGGGCGCCTGTGAGCGGGCGGGGGAGACGGCGATGAGTCTGCGGCCGCGAGAGCAGACCCGGCGGGTGCGGGTGGGCCGCGTGGAGATCGGCGGCGGCGCGCCCATCGCGGTGCAGTCCATGACCGTCACCGACACCCGCGATGTGGAGGGGACCCTGGCCCAGATCTACCAGCTGGCCGCCGAAGGCTGCGAGATCGTCCGCCTGGCCGTCCCTGACCGGGAAGCCGCCCAGGCCCTGGCGCAGATCCGGCCCCGCAGCCCCATCCCCATCGTGGCCGACATCCACTTCGACTACCGGCTGGCCCTGGCCGCCCTGGAGGCGGGGGTGGACAAGCTGCGCATCAACCCCGGCAACATCGGCAGCCGGGAGCGCACGCGCATCGTGGCCCGGGCCGCCAAGGAGCGCGGCGTGCCCATCCGGGTGGGCGCCAACGTCGGGTCCCTCAGCAAGGCCATCCTGCGCCGGTTCGGCCGCCCCTGCGCCGAGGCGCTGGTGAGCAGCGCCCTGGAGGACATCCAGGTCCTGCAGGACCTGGACTTTCACGACATCGTGGTGTCGGTGAAGGCCTCGGACGTGCCCATGGCCATCGAGGCCTACACCATGATCAGCGAGCAGGTGGACTACCCCCTGCACGTGGGCATCACCGAGGCGGGCACCGCGTGGGCGGGGGGGATCAAGTCCGCCGTGGGCATCGGCGCCATCCTCTCCCGGGGCATCGGGGACACCATCCGGGTCTCCCTGGCGGCCGATCCGGTGGAGGAGGTGCGGGTGGCATACGAAATCCTCAAGAGCCTGGGCCTGCGCACCCGGGGCGTGCAGCTGGTGGCCTGCCCGTCCTGCGGGCGCGCCGAGGTGGACATCATCGCCATCGCCCAGGAGGTCGAGCGGCGGCTGGCCCGGCTGAACGCCCCCGTCAAGGTGGCGGTGATGGGGTGCGCCGTCAACGGGCCCGGCGAAGCGCGGATGGCCGACCTGGGGATCGCCTGCGGGCGGGGCATGGGGCTGCTGTTCCGGGGCGGGAAGATCATCGCCAGCCTGCCCGAAGACCGCCTGGTGGACGCCCTGATGGAGCAGGTGGAGGCGCTGGCCCGGGAGAAGGCGGCGGGAGCATGACGGTGCTGGAGCACATCGGCGTGGCCGCCCTGCGGCTGGGCCTGGCCCTGGTGCTGGGCGGACTGATCGGCTGGCAGCGGGAGAGCGCCGAGAAACCTGCGGGCTTCCGCACCCACATCCTGGTGTGCGTGGGGGCCGCCCTGTTCACCCTGATCTCGGCGGTGGGCTTCTTTGGGACCGGAGCCGACCCCGCCCGGGTGGCGAGCAACATCGTGGTGGGCATCGGCTTCCTGGGCGCCGGCACCATCTGGCGCACGGGGGCCAGCGTCCAGGGCCTGACGACCGCGGCCAGCCTGTGGACGGTGGCCGCCATCGGGACGGCGGTGGGCGTGGGGTACTACATCGGCGCCATCCTCACCACGGCCATCGTGGCGGCGGTCCTGACCCTGTTCAAGGGCTTTGAGGCCCGCATTCCGCGCCGGGGCGTGGGCCACCTCTCGCTGGTCATCGCGGACCGGCCGGGCCAGATCGGCCGCGTCGGCACCCTGCTGGGCAGCCTGGGCGTGAACATCGAGCACGTGGACATGTCCGGGCGGCAGGACGAGAAGGTGGTCCTTACCCTCGGCGTGCGCCTGCCGCCCCGGCTGAGCCGCGACGAGGTGCTGGTGGCGCTGGGGGACGTGGACGGGGTCGAGGCGGTACGCTGGGAAGACACCGCCGCATGATCCCCCTCCGCGACGACAACCCCTCCCGCTCCCCGCCGGTGGCCACCGTGGCCCTCATCGGGGCCTGCGTGGCCGTGTTCCTGCGCATGGCGTCCCTGGACGGCCCCGCCCTGCTGGCGTTCATCACCGCCTACGGGGCGGTGCCGGCGCGGCTGCTGGCGGATCCCCTGGGGGCGGCCCCCACCCTGGTGACCCACATGTTCCTGCACGGCGGGTGGGTCCATCTGCTGGGGAACATGCTGTACCTGTGGATCTTCGGCGACAACGTGGAGGACCTGATGGGCCACATGGGGTTTGTGGCCTTCTACCTGCTGTCGGGGGTGGCCGCCGTCCTGACCCACACGCTGCTGGCGCCCCTGTCGGACCGGCCCCTGGTGGGCGCCAGCGGCGCCGTGGCCGGCGTTCTGGGAGCTTACCTGGTCCTGTTCCCCCGGGCCCGGATCCTCTCGCTGGTACCCATGGGTCTGTTCACCCGGGTGGTGGCCGTGCCCGCGGTGGTGTTCCTGCCCCTGTGGTTCGTCCTGCAACTGGTGTCCGGGCTGGCCAGCCTGGACGGCCAGGCCGAGATGGTGGCCTGGTGGGCCCACGTGGGCGGCTTCGTGGCCGGCGTGCTGCTGGTCCCCGTGTTCGTGCGCCGCCGGCGCCCACGGTGGTGACCGGCGGGTAGGAGCGGAGCCGGCGGGCGCGAATCCATTCCCCGGACGCGGCGGCGAGGAGGTCCCGGTGCGGCAGATCACGGTGGAGGTCCTGTCCGGCAAGCCGGTGTCCGAGCACCAGGTGGAGATCGTGGAGCGCAAGGGGGTGGGCCACCCCGACTCCATCTGCGATGCCATCATGGAGCGGGTCAGCATCGAGCTGAGCCGCGAGTACCTGCGGCGCTGCGGGGCCATTCTGCACCACAACATCGACAAGGCCTTCCTGGTGGCGGGGACCGCCGAGGTCCGGCTGGGCGGGGGCCGGATCCTGGAGCCCATGCGCCTGATCTTCGGCGACCGCGCCACCTTCGAGATCGACGGCCAGCGGGTGCCCATTGAGGAGATCGCCATCTCCACGGCCAAGCGGTGGATCCGGGAGCACCTGCGGTTCGTGGATCCCGACGAGCACGTCCGGTACGACGTCCAGATCAAGCCCGGATCGCCCGAGCTGGTGGACATCTTCCGCCGGAACGCCCCCGGGGCCAACGACACGTCGGCGGCGGTGGGCTACGCGCCCCTCACCGAGACCGAGCGGCTGGTCCTGCTCACCGAACGGTACATGAACTCGCCGGCGTTCAAGGAGCAGTTTCCCGAGGCCGGCGAGGACATCAAGGTCATGGGGTTCCGGCGGGGCGACGAGCTGTCGCTGACGGCCGCGGTGGCCTTCGTGGACCGGTTCATCGACTCGGAGGAGACCTACTTCCGCCGCAAGGCGCAGATCCACGAGGCGGTGGAGGAGTACGTGCGGTCTGAAGCCCGCACCCTCACGAAGATCACCCTGGACCTGAATACCCTGGACATGCCCGGGCGCGGCCTGGGCGGCATGTACCTGTCCGTGACCGGCACGTCCGCCGAGGGCGGGGACAGCGGCCAGATCGGCCGGGGCAACAAGGTGAACGGGGTCATCGCCCTCAACCGCCCCATGGGCACCGAGGCGGCGGCGGGCAAGAACCCCGTCTCCCACGTGGGCAAGATCTACACCATCCTCACCCACCAGGTGGCCGACCGGATCTACCGGGAGGTGCCCGGCATCCGGGAGGTCTACGTGTGGATGCTCAGCCAGATCGGCGCCCCCATCGACCAGCCCAAGGTGGCGGCGGCGCAGATCATCCTGGAAAAGCGCGCCCGCCGCGCCGTGGCCGTCCGCCGGGTGCAGGAGATCCTGGAGCGGGAGCTGGCCAACATCCGCCAGCTCACCCGCGAGCTGGCCGAGGGCAAGTACCCGGTGGTCTAGCCTCCCGCTGTGCCGTCTGTGAGGAGTCCAGCGCGCGGGCGCGCCGTCGCCCTGACCCTGGCCGCCGCGCTGGCCGTCGGCTGTGAGGTCAGCCGTCCGCCCGCGCCCGAGAGTACCCGCCAGCTGCGGGTGGTCGATGTCCGCCGGGTGGCAGATCGGCCCGCCCGCTCGCCCGCGGTGTGGTCTCCCGACGGTGCCGCCCTGGCGTACGCCGCCGGCGGGCAGATCTGGGTCCACCCCCTGGACGGACCCCCGCGGCCCGTGCTGACGGTCCGGACGGGGCGGTCGCTGTCGTGGTCAGGCCCCCTGGGCCTGCTGGCGGTGGTGGACGAGGGCGCGGTGTGGACGCTGCGCCCCGACGGCACGGCCCGGCGACGCCTGGCGCTGCCCGGGCGGGCGGTGCGTGCCGCCTGGGCTCCGGGCAGCGACCGGATGGCGGTCGTCCTGCAACGCCAGGACGGCGGGCGGGTTGCGGACGAACTGTGGCTGACCAACCGCGACGGGGGATTTCGCCGCCAGGTGTTCCTGCCTGCCGACGGCCGCCGGATCGCGGACGTCCAGTGGTTTCCCGACAGCCTGTACCTGCTGGTCGCCTTCAGCCCGGACGGGCGCACCATCACCGAGGCCTGGCGCGTGCGGATCGCCTATCCGGACCGCCGGCGGATCCCCCTGGAGGGCCCGGCCGGCGCGCTGGTCCTGTCTCCGTCGGGGCGCCATCTGGCCGTGGTGTTGCCGGACGCCCCGGGGGCGCGCCTGGTGGTCAGGCGCCTGGACGGCACCGGGCGCCTGACGCTGGCCGCCGGGCGCCTGAGCGGCGTGGGGTGGTCCCCCCAGTCGGACAAGGTGGCATACGCCGACGTCAGCCCCGACGGCCGGGCGGAGGTGCTGGTGGCCGACGCCGACGGGTCAGGCCGCCTGGTGGTGGCGGCGTTCGCGCTGGAGATCCCCGGCCCCGCCCTGTCGGTGGTGTGGTCTCCGTCGGGTCGGGCGCTCGCGTTCGGCACCAACACCGGCGACACGGTCGGCCCCATCTGGGTGGCGCGGCTGGCGCGGAGGTAGGGGAGACGAACGTTGAAACGCCCTACTTCAACTCTCCAACGCTCGGACGCTTCAACGCTCCCACGGTTGGACGCTTCAACGGCTCAACGCAGGTTCAGGGCCTTGACAGCCGCGGGGCGGGCTTTGATACTAGGGTACCGAGTGGTTCCGTCCAGGAAGGGATTCGGCGATGCCTCTGTACGAGTACCGGTGCGCGCACTGTAACCACCACTTCGAGGTGTATCACGCCGTGGGCGAGACTCCCGGCCCGTGTCCCCTCTGCGGCGGACCGGCGCGCCGCGTGTTCAGCTCCGTCGGGCTGATTTTCAAGGGGTCGGGCTTCCACGCCACTGACTACCGCAAGCCGTCGGCGTCTTCCAACGGCGAGGGCACGCCATCTCCCCGCACCGAGTCGTCCTCGAAGACCTCCTCCTGACCCTCCGGTTCCGGTCTGCCTGAGCGCGCCGGCGTCACCGCCGGGGGGCAGGGCGCAGGGGGCCCGGCGCCAAAAGACCACAGCCGGGTGTGTCGTGCGCCGCCTTCTGCGCGCCTGCCGCGTTGTCGTCCCGCTGGTCGCCCTGGCTGCCGCTTCGGCCGCCGGCCAGGAGGCGGTGGAGGTTCGGGCGTCGGCCGGCTGGTCGGGCTGGGTGACCGTGTCCGGATGGATCCCGCTGCGGGTGGAGGTACGGACGGCGGTCCCCATCGACGGCTCCCTGGTGGTGGAGGTTCCCTCCCCCTCCGGAGGTCCGCCGATGGTCTTCCGGCGGCCGGTGCGTCTGCCGTCCGGCGGGCCCCATGTCCTGAGTGTGGATATCGTCCTGCCCACGGCGCGCCGGCCACCCGTGGTCCGGCTGGAGGCAGGGGCGATCCAGGCGCGCACCGAGGTGGACCTGCGGTCCTCGCGGGTGGTGGATGCGGTGGTGCTGGCCGTGTCCCGGGAGGCCGCCGGGCTGGAGCATCTGGGGGGCGCAGGGCGGCTGGGCCCGGTCTACTTCAGGACGGATGACCTGCCGGACCGCTGGCAGCAGTACGCGTCGGCCGCGGCCGTGGTCCTGCGGGACGTGGATCCGGAGGCGCTCACCGCCTCGCAGCGGGAGGCGCTCGTCCAGTGGGTCGTGCAGGGCGGCCGCCTGGTCCTCACCGGGGCCGAGCGCCTGCTCTCCCTGCGGGCCCCGTGGCTGGAGGAGATGCTGCCCGGACAACCTGTGGGGGTGACCACCACGAGCCCCGAGGATCTGCCCGGTCTGCCGCCGGGGATCCCGGCAGCGCTGCTGAGGCCCCGCCCCGGCGCTGAGGTCTTCCCGTCGCCCGCCCGCGCCCTGATGGCCCGGTGGCGGTACGGGGCCGGGATCGTGACCATCTGGGGGTGGGACGCCTTTGACCCACGGCTGCGCACGTGGCCCGGCCAGGCTGGTCTGTGGCGCGAGGTGCTGGAGGCCCCGGCCGCGGCGCCGGTGATCGGTGATCTGTCCGGGGCGCTGCCGGCCACGCGCCCGCTGCCCGGGAGCCTGCCGGCAGCTCTGGCGGCGCTGTCGGCGGCGTACATCCTGCTGGCCCGGGCCGTGCTGCGGCGGGCCGGCCCGGGCCGCTACGGCTGGGTGGCCGTGCTGGCCCTGTCGGTGGCCGGCGCGTCCGCCATGCGCGCCTTCTCCCTGTCCGTGCGGGACGCCGCCACGGCGGTGGTGCAGGTCTCGGTGGCCGAGCGGCTGCCGGGCACGCCGTGGGCGCGCGTGCAGGGAGTCGTGGCCGTCTACGCGCCGTACGGAGCGCGGGTGCGCCTGCGCGCTCCCCCCGGCGGCGTCTTCGCGCCCGCAGTCCACCTGCCCGTCGCCTTTGAGGACCCGGCGACGGCGGTCGGGGAGGTGCCACCGCCCGGGCTGCAGGTCGGCCTGCGGCAGATGGTCGAGTTCCCCGTCCAGGGCACCCTCCGCGAGAGGCCCGAGGGCCTGGAGCTCTCCGTGCGCAACCTGTCCGGCGCGTCCATCGAGTCCCCGCGGATCGTGCGGGCCGGCCAGGTGGCGGCGCTGTCGCGCCTGACCGCCGACGGCACCGTGATCCTCGACCCCACCGGGTGGAGACCTGTGCAGCGGGCGCCTGCCCCGCCCGCGCGCGTGCCCGACCGCCTGCTGGACGAGGTCCTGGCCGCGCTCGCCGCTGCGCCGCCTGCGGAAGGCTGGCTGGTGGGATGGGTGGCTGACGAACGGGTGGTGGTGCGGTCGGACACCTCCTCCGTGATGGTCCACCACCTGGTCGTGGTGCCTCTGGCGGTGCGGCCGTGAACCCCGTGCTGCGATCCGAGCTCCGGTACCGCCTGGGCGGCTCCCGGGCCGTCGCCGCGCACACGGTGGTCCTGGCAGTCCTGGCGGTCCTGGCGTTGCTGGCGCTTCCCCCCGACGTGGGGCGGGAGGAGGTACGGCGGGAAGGGCTCGTGATCGCCGTGCTGGTGGTGGCTGCGGCGTCGGTGACCTATGTCGCCTCGGCCAGCGGGTGCGGCGAGATCGTGATGAATGGCGAGAAGCCGGCGTGGGACCTGGCGGCGTCGTCTCTGCGGGCCCGCGATATCGCCGCGGGGAAGGTCCTCTCCGCAGGCGCCCTCGCGGCTCTGCAGACCGCGCTGGCCGCCCCCTTTCTGGTGGTTACCGCCGGCCTGCGAGGCGACTCCCCTGTCCTGGTCGGACAGGCGGCCGTGGTGATCGTGCCGGTGGCGACCGCCGCGGGCGCGGCCGGGTCCCTGTATGCGGCGCTGCTGGAGTCCGACGTGCTGCGCAGCCTGGCCCACTGGACCACTGTGGGGGTGCTGTTTCTGGTCCCGTCGGCCCTGCCCGCCCCCTGGAGCCTGGCGGGCCCGGTACCGGCGCTGTCGGCGCTGGTGCGGGAGGGATGGCGTCCGGTCCATGGGCTGGTGGCGGCGGGCTACCTGGCCGTGGCCGCCGGCTGCGGCATGCTGCTGCGCCTGCGGGTGCAGGCGATCCGCCGCCGCTGGGTGCGGGAGTGAGGTGCAGCGGCCGCCGGGCGGGTGGACCGCGCACCGGAGGGAGCGGAGGGGGCGACCCGACCGGCGAACTGAGCGGCTCGGGGTGCTATCATCGTCCTATGGGATCGGTCGTGCACCCCACCCTGGCGCGGGTCACCGCCCGGGCCGCATGGCGGCTGGCCGCCCGACGGGCGCTGGAGTGGGCAGCCGTCGCCTCCGTGCTCACCCTGTCCGCCCATGTCCTGCTGCTGGCCGCCGGTCTCGTCGTGCCCCTGGCGCCCCCCTCCGTTGCCGCGGCCGTTTTCCGGTCCGCGGTCGCCGCGGCCTGCGCGGCTCTGGCTGCGGCCGTGTGCCGCCGCCCGGATGAGCTGGCGGCGGCCCGCGTCCTGGATGACGTGCTGGGCCTGGACGAACGCGCCAGCACGGCCGTGGAGGTCGCCCGGCGTCCGGCGGGCCCGCTGGCCCCGCGGGTGGTCGCCGACGCCGTGGCCCACCTGCACGGAGCCGACCTGCGCGCGGTCCTGCCGGTGCGGCCTCCCCGCCTCCTGGCGTGGGTGCCGCTCCTGGTGGTGGCCCTGGCCGCCTGGCCCCTGCGCGGTCTGGCGATTCCCGGCACCCCGGCCCACCGCGCCCAGCAGGTCATCCGGCGGGAGGCGGCGCGTCTGGAGCGGGTGAGCCGCATCCTCGAACGGCAGGCCCGGGCCGACCGCCTGCCCCTGACCCGCCGGGCCGCGCGGGAGATGCGGGCAGTGGGAGAGAGGCTGCGCCAGGAGCGGCTTGACCGCGCCGCCGCCCTGGCGCGCGTCGCCGATCTGGCCCGGGAGGTGCACCAGTGGCGCCAGGATCTGGACCGACGCCTGGAGCAGGCGTCGGCGACGCCCGCCGGCGCGCCCCCGGACTCGCTGCGCCGCTCGGCCCTGCAGCGCCAGATCCGTCAGCTGCAGGAAGCGCTCTCCCATCTGCAGTCGGACGACCCGGCGGCGGCCCGGGAGGGCCTGGACAGGCTGGGAGAGGTCCTCCGCGAGGGGGAGGGCACCGCGCCGGCCGAGGTCCGCCAGCAGCTCCGGCGGGCCCGGCAGCAGCTGGACGACGGGGACGTCTCCGGAGCCGGCGAGTCGCTCACCCAGGCTCTGCGCTGGCTGGCCGGCCTGGAGGGCCTGGCCGCCGACCGGGAAGGGCTGGAGCGCGCCCAGCAGGAGCTGGACAGCTCGATGGCCCGGATCGCCTCCGGGTCGTCCTCCGCCGCGGCCGAGACCCCGGGCGCCGACTCCTCCGAGGCGGTAGCGCCCGGCGATCGGTCGCCGGTGGCGGATGCGGACGCCGGCGAGCCTCCACCCCAGGGATCCCGCGAGGGATCCCTTCCGGGGACCGGCCGCGCCGGCGAGCAGGCGGGACCGCCGACCCCGCGGCTGGATGTGGAGAAGATCCCTCAGCGCGTGCGGGGAGCGCCCGGACAGGGGGAGGCGACGGCCTCCGAAGTGGTCGGCCCCGGCCGTCTGTCGGCCACGAGGGTCCAGCCGGCGCGCGTGCCGCCGGCGGTGGTGGTCCGGGCCGACAGGGCCCTCCAGCGCGCCCGCGTGCCGGCGGCGTACCGCCGCATCGTGCAGGACTACTTCCGTCGCCTGGCCGGTCTGCGCTGAGGGAGAATCGCGGGAGGTGGCGCGGTGGCTGAAGACGGAACCCTGGACCTGACGCCCGAGGAGTTTGCCGCCACGGTGGACCGCATCCGCCGGGAGGTGCAGCGGGTGATCGTCGGCCACCAGGAGCTGATCGACCAGGTCCTGGTGGCGCTGCTGGCGGGCGGGCACGTGCTGCTGGAAGGCGTGCCGGGGCTGGGCAAGACCCTGCTGGTCAAGACGGTGGCCCAGACCCTGGCCCTGCGCTTTTCGCGCATCCAGTTCACCCCGGACCTGATGCCGGCCGACATCGTGGGCACCACGGTGGTCATGCAGGACGCCGAAGGGCGGCGGTACTTCGAGTTCCAGCGGGGGCCGATCTTCACCCAGGTCCTGCTGGCCGACGAGATCAACCGCGCCACCCCCAAGACCCAGTCGGCCCTGCTGGAGGCGATGCAGGAGCACGCCGTCACCGTCGGAGGCACCTCGTATCCCCTGGAGGAGCCCTTCTTCGTCCTGGCCACCCAGAACCCCATCGAGATGGAGGGCACGTACCCTCTCCCGGAGGCGCAGCTGGACCGGTTCCTGTTCAAGCTGCGGGCGGAGTTCCCGGGCGTGGACGACCTGGTGGAGATCATCGACCGCACCACCTCCGCCTCCCTGCCGGCCGTCGAGGTGGTGGCGTCGGCGCCGCGCCTGCGGGCCATGATGCGGCTGGTCCGCCAGGTGGAGGTGGCGTCCCACGTCAAGGCCTACGCGGCCCGGCTGGTGCGGGCGACCCACCCGCACACCGCCGGATCGTCGCTGGCCCGCCGCTACGTCCGCTACGGCAGCAGCCCCCGGGGAGCGCAGGCGCTGATCCTGGCCGGCAAGGTGCGCGCCCTGATGGCCGGGCGGGCCAACGTGGCGTTCGCCGACATCCACGCCCTGGCGCTGCCGGCCCTGCGCCACCGGATCATCCTCAACTTCGAGGGGGAAGCCGAGGGAATCGACCCCGACACCGTCGTCCGCAACGTGCTGGAGGAGACCCCCACCCGGGAGGGCGCGCGGGCCTGACGGGGCGGGTTCGGGGTTCGGGGGAGGAGAGCGCGCCGGTGTTGTTGACCTTCCACCTCCACCCGTCAGCGTCGTCCCATGAGCGCCGTGCTGCTTGATCCGGCATTCCTGCGCCGGCTGGAGGCGCTGGCCCTGCGGGCGCGCCGACCGGTGCGGGGTGTCCTGCGCGGCGAGCGCCGCAGCCGCACGCTGGGGCGGGGGGTGGAGTTCGCCGACTACCGCTCCTACCAGGTGGGCGACGACTACCGCCACATCGACTGGAACATCTACTCGCGGCTGGACCGGCTGTTCGTCAAGCTCTTCAGCGAGGAGGAGGACATCAACGTCCACCTGCTGGTGGACGTCAGCGCCTCGATGGCGTGGGGCCAGCCCAGCAAGGCCCTGTACGCCGCCCGGGTGGCCGCCGCCATCGGATACGTGGGCCTGCTCGGGCTCGACAGGGTGGGCGTGGTGTTCTTCGCCGACCGGGTGCGCCGCCTGCTGCCCCCGGTCCGGGGACGCGGCCAGACCGTGCGCCTGATGGCCTTCCTCGCCGACGCCGCCGACCCGGCGCCGGCTGCCGCCAGCGACCTGCGCCAGACCCTGCGGGAGTACGTCCACCGCACGCGCCGGCGGGGCCTGCTGGTGCTGCTCAGCGACCTGCTGTTCCCCGGCGGGTACGAGGACGGGCTCACCCTGGCCCGGGCCCACCGCTTCGAGCCGTTCGTCATCCACGTCCTGGCCGACGACGAGCTGGACCCCCAGGTGCGCGGGGACCTGCGGCTGGTGGACCGGGAGACCCGCGCCGGGGTGGAGGTGACGGTGGACGGGCCGGCCCTGGAGGCCTACGCCCGGGCGCGGGACGCCTACCTCCGGGGCGTGGAGGAGTTCTGCCTGCGCCACCAGATCGACTACGTCCGCATCACCACGTCCGTGCCGGTGGAGGACCTGGTGCTGCGCTACCTGCGCATGGGAGGGCTGTTCCGGTGACCCTGGGCGCGCCGGCGGCGCTGTGGGGCCTGCTGATCCTGCCGGCGGTCCTGCTGCTGTACCTGCTGCGGGCCCGGCGGCAGGAGGTGCCGGTGAGCTCCGTCCTGCTGTGGCAGCGGGCCGCCCGGGACCTGCGCGCCCGGCGGCCCCTGCGCCGCCTGGAGCACAGCCTGCTGCTGGCCCTCCAGCTGCTGATCCTGACCCTGGGCGTGCTGGCCCTGGCCCGTCCCCTGCGGCCGGTTCCGGCCGCGGGTCCGCTGGTGGTGGTCGTGGACACCTCCGCCAGCATGCAGGCCACCGACGTGGCGCCGTCCCGGTTCGAGCGCGCGCGCCGGCTGGCCCGCGAAGAGATCCGCCGGGCGGCGGGACCGGTCGCCCTCATCGAAGCCGGTCCCCAGGCCGCGCTGCGCGAAGGGCCGGGTGCGCCCGCCCGGGCGCTGCGGGCCCTGGACGCCTTGCGGCCCACGGACGGCGCCGCGGCGATGGACCAGGCCGTGGCGGCGGCGCTGGCGAGGCTGCCCGGCGGGGAGTCGGGGAGGGTGGTGGTGTTCACCGACCGCGCCGGCCCCTCGGTCCCGGGCGTGGACTACCGGATCGTCGGAACCTCCGACCGCAACGTCGGCATCGCGGGGATCGCGGCCGACCGCCTGCCCTCAGGGACCGCGGCGGTGGTGCGGGTGATCAACGCCGGGCGCGTCCCGGCGCGGGTGCCGCTGGAGGTCTCTGTGGAGGGCCGGCCGGTCCTGCGCCAGGACGTCTCCGTGCCCGCCGGCGGGTCCTCGGCGGTGGCCCTGCGGGGATTGGGAACGGGGGTCCTCACCGCCCGCCTGGACGCGGAGGACGACCTGCCGGTCGATGATGCCGCCGTGGCGGTCCTGCCGCCCCGCGTGCGGGTGGCGGTGGCCGGGGAGGAGGACCGCGCCCTCCTGGAGGCCCTGGCCGCCTCCGGCGCCGAGGTGGTGCCGGCGACGGCGCAGGAGCTGGCCCGGGCGGACGTGGTGGTCATCAACCGTCTGCCCCTGTCGGACCTGCCGCCCGGACGTTATCTCCTGGTGGGGACGGTGGCCCCGCCCCTGCCCGTCGCGGTGGAGGGGGAGGCCGCGCAGCTAGAGGTCGTCCGCTGGTCGGCCGCTCATCCCGTGATGCGCTTTGTGGACTTCCAGGACGTGACCGTCTCCCGCGCCCTGGCGCTGCGCCCGGCGGGCGGCGAGGTCCTGGCGGAAGGGCAGTGGCCCCTGATCTGGGCCTACGAGGGGCGAGGAATCCGCGCGGTCGTCCTGGCGGCGGCGCTGGACCAGACCGACGTTCCCCTGCACGCGGCGTTTCCCATCTTCGTGCGCAACGCCCTGGCCTGGCTGGGAGACATGCCCGCCGCCGTCCGGGTCGGCGAGCCCTTCACGGTGCCGGCAGCGGCCGCGGCGGTCACCATGACGGGACCGGGCGGGGGGACGCAGGTTCTGCCCGCCCGGGGAGGGGCGGTGAGCCTGGTGGTCGAGCGCGCGGGCCTGTACCGTCTGCGCGACGGCGACAGCGTCCGGCTGATCGCCGCCCTGCCGCCGCCCGAGGAGTCGGACATCGCCCCGGTGTTTCCTCCGCCCTCGGGCGGGGCGGGCCGACCGACCGCACCGGCGGCATCGCGGGCCGTGGATGTGTCCCCCGGTGTCCTGGCGGCGGCGGTGGTCCTGGCCGTCATCGAGTGGGCGGTGTACCTGCGAACCCAGCCCCGCCGCGCGCCCGCCGGACCGGTTCCGCGGCTGCGGCATGTGGGGGTGCGCCGGTGACGCCGGTGCGGGTGGACCATCCCGCCGCTGTTCTGCTGCTGGTTGCCGTGCCCGTGGCGGTGGCTCTGGCGGCCCGCCGCGCGCTGCCCCGGGGCGCCCTCGTCCTGCGGCTGGCCGTGCTGGCGGCGCTGGCCCTGGCGGCCGCCCATCCGGCGGTGCGGCGGCCCGGAGGCGACCTCACGGTCGTCTTTGCCGTTGATGTCTCGGACAGCGTCCGGGCCGCGCAGCGGCAGGCGGCGGAACGGTTCGTGCGGGACGCATCCGCCCTGCGGCGGCCGGGAGACCGGATCGGGCTGGTGGTGTTCGGAGCCGACGCGGTGGTCGAGGAGGTGCCGTCGGCCGATCCGCTGCTGGCGTTCGTCAGCCGGCCGCCCGGCCACGCCACCGACCTGGCCGCGGCCATCCGGGCCGCGCTGGGCGTTCTGCCGCCCGAGGGCAGCCGGCGGGTCGTGATCCTGTCCGACGGCCGCCCCACCCGGGGAGACCTGGCCGGAGCCCTTGCCCTGGCGCGGGCCGCCGGGGTGGAAGTCTCGGCGGTGTCCCTCGACGCTCCCCCGCCGGCGGAGGTGCTGGTGGACGCGGTGACCGCTCCTACCGAGGTGCGGGTGGGAGAACGGTTTGACGTGGCCGTGGCGCTGGAGGCCACGGCGCCCGCGCAGGTGGACCTTGCGGTCAGCGGCCCGGACGGCGTCGTCGCCCGGCGGTCCCTCCAGGTGCCCGCCGGGCGGAGCGTGGTGCGCATCCCCCAGCAGGCCCGCCGCGAGGGCACGCTCCTGTACGCCGCCACCATCGCCGCCACCCCCGATACCTCGGCGGCCAACAACCGCGCCGAGGCGGCGGTGCGGGTGCGCGGGCAGCCGGTGGTCTGGTACGTGGCCTCCGCGCCGGGTCCTCTGGGTCGGTGGCTGGAGGCCGCGGGCGTGCGGGTGCGGGGTCTGGCGCCGCAGGCGCTGCCGGCTGGCGTCTTTGCCTTCGCCGAGGCGGCGGCGGTGGTGCTGGACGACGTGCCGGCCACAGACCTCTCGCCCGCCCAGCTGGGCGCCCTGCGGGACTACGTGGAGCGGGCGGGCGGCGGGCTGGTGGTGGTGGGCGGACCCCACAGCTACGGGGTGGGCGGCTACGCCGGCACCCCGCTGGAGGATGCGCTGCCGGTGGCCATGGACGTCCGCCACCGCCTGGCGATGCCCTCCCTGGCCATCGTGCTGGTCATCGACACCTCCGGCAGCATGGGCGCCTTCGGCCAGCAGATCGCCAAGGTGGACCTGGCCAAGGAAACCGCCCAGGCGGTGATCGACCTGCTGGGCGAGCGCGACATCATCGGCGTCATCGCCTTCGACCAGGACGCCCGCTGGCTGGCCGCGCCCACCGAGGCGCGGCACCGGGAGCAGGTCATGGACCAGGTGGCGCGCCTGGTGGCCGGGGGCGGCACCAACATGTATCCCGCCCTGCGCCTGGCCTACGACTACCTGCGGACGGCCTCGGCCCGGGTCCGCCACGTGATCGTCCTGTCTGACGGGCAGACCGATCCCGGCGACTTCCAGGGACTGGTGAGCCGCATGGCGCAGGACAGGATCACCGTGACCGCCGTGGCCATCGGCACCGACGCCGACGAGAGCCTGATGCGGAGCATCGCCCGCTGGGGCGGCGGTCGGTACTACGCCGCCCGGGACGTGTACACCATCCCCCAGATCCTCACCGCCGAGGCCCTGATCGCCTCCCGGGCCTACCTGGTGGAAGAGCCGTTCGTCCCCCGGGTGGCCCGCCGCGGCCTGGCGGACGGCTTCGCCTTCCCGCCCCTGCGGGGGTACGTGGCGACCGCCCCCAAGGCCGCGGCCACCGTGCACCTGGTGTCCGCCCAGGAGGACCCCGTGCTGGCCACCTGGCAGCGCGGCCTGGGCCGGGCGGTGGCCTATACCTCCGACGCCACCGACCGGTGGGCGTCCGCCTGGATGGCCTGGCCGGACGCCGCCCGCTTCTTCACCCGGCTGGTGCGCTGGGCGCTGCGGGATGAGGACGACGACCTCACGGCGGTCCTGGACACGCACACCACGCCGCCCCGGGTTGTCGTCGACGCCGTGACCGCGGACGGCGAGCCCGTGGACGGCCTGCAGGTGCGCGCGCTCCTGGACGGTCCCGCCCCGGCGGAGGCGGATCTGGTCCAGACCGGCCCCGGCCGCTACGAGGGAGCCGTGGATCTGGCCCAGCCGGGCGCCTACGCGCTGACCGTGGCGGCGCGCGACCGCTCGGGAACCGTGCGCGTGCGGACCGCCGGCGTGGTGGTGCCCGCCTCGCCGGAGCTGCGCCCACCCACGTCTTCCCCTCCGGTCCTGGCCCAGGTGGTCGAGGCTACCGGCGGACGCCTGCTGGCTTCCCCCCGCGAGGCCGTGGCGCCGGGCCGCGGCTCCCCGGCGGCGGCGCCGGCGTGGCCCGCCCTGACCGCCCTCGCCGTGGGCCTGTTCGCGGCGGAGGTGACCCTGCGGCGTCTGCCGGTGCTGGGCGTCCACCTGACCGCCCTGGCCGCGTCGTTGCGGGCTCGCCTGGCCCGGACCGGCGGGGCGCAGGAAGAGGAGGAGGACCGCCAGTACGCGGAGGCCGACCGGTGGGCGCTGCTGCAGCCTCCCCCGGAGGCGTCGGCGTCCATGCAGCAGGCCGCGCGGCTGTACATTGCCAAACTGAAGGCGCAGCAGGACCGCCCCCACGGCCGGGGGAACACCGAGGAGTGAGAGATGTTGGAACGTTAAAACGTTGGCGCGTTGAAGCGTTGACACGTGACAACGTCGGGGCGCGGCGGTCCCATGGTCCGACGCTTCAACGATTCAACGGGCCGACGTTCAACGATCTGCAGAGGAGGCGCACACCGTGACGGCCTCTCAGCTGTTCGCGTTTGAGGCCCCCACCCGTCTGACCTTCGGGCCCGGGGCGGTCGGCCGGCTGCCGGAGGCGGTGGCCGGACTGGGCAGTCGAGCCCTGGTGGTGTCCGACCCCGGCATCGCCCAGGCAGGCATTGTGGACCGGGTCCTGTCGCTGCTCCGGGACGCCGGCGTGACCGCCGAGGACTTCACCCAGGTGGAGGCCAACCCCAGCGTGGAGACGGTGCACGCGGCCGCCGAGGCGTTCCGCCGCGCCCGGGCGGCGTTCGTGGTGGCGGTGGGCGGAGGCAGCGCCATGGATGTGGGCAAGATGGTGGCCGTGCTGGCCTCCCACGGAGGCGGGGTGCGCGACTACGAGGGCCTGGGCAAGGTCCCGGGCCCCACGGCTCCGGTGGTGGCCATCCCCACCACCGCCGGCACCGGCAGCGAGGTCACCACCTTCGCCGTCATCACCGACCGCGAGCGCCGGATCAAGATGACCGTCGGCAGCCCGCACCTGGTGCCCCCCGTGGCCCTGTGCGACCCCGAGCTGACCCTCACCATGCCGCCGGGGCTCACCGCCGCCACCGGCATGGACGCCCTGACCCACGCCGTGGAGTGCTACACCAACACGGCCTACAACCCCATCGCCAAGAGCCTGGCCCTGGAGGCGATGCGCCTGATCGGCCGGGCCCTGCGGGCCGCCTACGCCAACGGCAGGAACCTGGAGGCCCGGACCACCATGCTGCTGGCGTCCACCATGGCCGCCCTGGCCTTCACCCGCACCCGGCTGGGCAACGTGCACGCCATGTCCCACCCGCTGGGCGCGCACTACGACGTCCCCCACGGGGTGGCCAACGCCATCCTGCTGCCGTACGTGATGGCGTGGAATATGGTGGCCTGTTACGACACCTATCCCCAGGTGGCCCAGGCGCTGGGCGAACGGGTGGAGGGGCTGGGATCCCGCCAGGCCGCCGAGGCCGCCGTGGAGGCGGTGCGCCGGCTGGCCCGGGACGTGGGGATTCCCGAGCGGCTGCGGGACGTCGGCGTGTCCCGGGACGGGATCCCCCGGATGGCCGAGGACGCCATGAAGAGCGGCAACGTGCTGGTCAACCCGCGGGCCACCACGTACCAGGACATCGTCGCCCTGTACGAGGCGGCCTACTGAGCCCGCGCGGACGGCTCGACGGGGTGGTCGATGGGTGCTCCGTGGCGGTCGCTGCTGGCTGCGCCCGCCCCTTTCCCCCTGCCGGTGCGGGTGGAGGCCTTTCCGGCCCTGGCGCCGGTCCGGGTGCGGTATCCCCGGCCGCGGGTGGACGACATCCCGCGCGCCGTGCGGGAGGAACTGGACCGCCTGCCCGCCGGCGACCTGCGCGGCCGCCGGGTGGCGGTCACGGCGGGCAGCCGGGGGATCGCCCGCATCCCCGACATCCTCCGGGCGGTGGTCGGCTGGCTGCGCGAGCGCGGCGCCGAGCCCGTGGTGGTGGCGGCCATGGGCAGCCACGGCGGCGCCACCAGCGAGGGCCAGCGGGCGCTGCTGGCCCACCTGGGCATCACCGAGGCATCGGTGGGAGCACCGGTCCTCACCGACATGGCCGTGGTGGAGGTCGGCCGCACGGCCGGGGGGATGGTGGCCTACTGCGACGCCGCCGCCGCCTCCTGCGACGCCATCCTGGTGGTCAACCGGATCAAACCCCACACCGCGTTTGCCGGGCCGTTCGGCAGCGGCCTGCTGAAGATGATGGCGGTGGGGCTGGGCAAGGCGCCGGGCGCGGCCCAGATCCACCGGCAGGGACCCGACCGCATGGCCGCCGCCATCGAGGAGCTGGCCGGCGTGCTGCTGGCCCGCGGGCGGATCCTGGGTGGGCTGGCGGTGGTGGAGAACGCCTACGACGAGGTGGCGCTGCTGGAGGCGGTGCCGGCCGACCGCATCCCGCACCGGGAGCGGGAGCTGTACCGGCGGGCCCAGGAGCTGCTGCCGCGCCTGCCGGTGGACGAGCTGGACGTGCTCATCGTGGACCGGATGGGCAAGGACATCAGCGGCACCGGCATGGATGTCAACGTCATCGGCCGGTGGCGGCTGCCGGGCGTGCCGGAGCCGCCCGCCCCCCGCATCCGCCGCATCGTCTGCCTGCGGCTGTCTGCGGCCTCGGAGGGCAACGCCCAGGGGGTGGGGCTGGCGGATGTCGTCACCCGCCGCCTGGTGGACGCTCTGGATCCCGTGGCCACCTACGCCAACGCCGTGACCAGCACCTACCTGGAGCGCGCGTTCGTGCCGGTGACCATGCCCACCGACCGCGACGCCATCGCGGCGGCCCTGGCCAGCCTGGCTACAGACCCGCGGCAGGCGCGGGTGGCCCGCATCCGCTCCACGGCCCACCTGGAGGTCCTGTGGGTGTCGGAGGCGGTGCTGCCCGAGCTGCGCGGCCGTCCCGATATAGAGGTCGGCGAGCCCGTCCCCCTGGCGTTCACCGACGACGGGACCCTGGCAGGCGTGGATGACGGCTGAGGCGGATCTTCTGGACCGGGCCGCGGCGGCGCTGGCCGCCGCCCGGTCGGCGGTGGCGTTCACCGGCGCGGGGATGAGCACCGAGTCGGGCCTGCCCGACTTCCGGTCCCCCACCGGCCTGTGGGCCGAGTTCGACCCGCTGGAGGTGGCCACCCTGTCGGCGTTCCGGCGGACCCCGCACCGGTTTTACGACTTCTACCGCCGGCGCCTGGCCCTGCTGGCCCACGCCCGCCCCCACGCCGGGCACCGCGCCCTGGCCCGGCTGGAAGAGGCCGGGCGCCTGAGGGCGGTCATCACCCAGAACGTGGACGGCCTGCATCAGGCGGCGGGCAGCCGGCGGGTGATCGAGCTCCACGGGAACCTGCGCGAGGCCGCCTGCCCGGACTGCCACTGGACCGGACCGATCGAGGTGATCACCGCGGCGCTGGACCGGGGCGAGCTGCCGTCCTGCCCGCGCTGCGGGAGGCCCGTCAAACCCAACGTGGTCCTCTTCGAGGAGCTGCTGCCCGAGCAGGCCTACCGGGAGGCGGAGGAGCTCTGCGCGCAGGCGGACGCCGTCCTGGTGGTGGGCTCGTCCCTGCAGGTCACCCCCGCCGCCTGGCTGCCCGAGAACGCGGTGCGGCGCGGGGCCACCCTGATCATCGTCAACGACGAACCCACGCCCCTGGACCACCGCGCCCGGGTCGTCCTGCGGGGCCGGGCGGCGGCCATCCTGCCGGCGCTGGCGGACCGGGTCCTGGGCCCGCCTTCCTGACATCCGCCCCGCAAGGGTCCGCGCGTCCCGGCGGCGAACAACTTACCGGTCTACCCCACCACAACCGCACGCGGAACGAGGTCGGCCATGGCCGAGGCGGAGATCGGCGTCATCGGAGGGTCGGGATTGTACGCGCTGCTGGAGGACGCCCGGGAGCTGCGGGTGGACACGCCCTACGGCCCTCCCAGTGACGTGGTGACCGTGGGCGAGGTGGGGGGAAGGCGGGTGGCGTTTGTGCCCCGGCACGGCCGGCACCACACCCTGCCGCCCCACGCCATCAACTACCGGGCCAACATCTACGCCCTCAAGACGCTGGGGTGCACCCGCGTCCTGGGACCCTGCGCCGCCGGCAGCCTCCAGCCGCACATCCACCCCGGCGACCTGGTGGTGTGCGACCAGTACGTGGACCGGACCCGGGGGCGCCGGGATACCTTCTACGACGGACCGGTGGTGACCCACGTCAGCATGGCCGACCCCTACTGTCCCACCCTGCGGGCGGTGGCGGTGCAGACGGCGCGGGCCATGGAGTGGCGGGTGCACGACGGTGGCACCGTGGTGGTGATCCAGGGCCCCCGTTTTTCCACCCGGTCCGAAAGCCGGTGGTTCCGGGCCCAGGGGTGGGAGGTGATCAACATGACCCAGTACCCCGAGTGCGCCCTGGCCCGGGAGCAGGAGATGTGCTACGTGAACCTCTCGCTGATCACCGACTACGACGTCGGGGTCGAGGGAGACCCCGCCGCGCGTCCGGTGACGGCCCAGGAGGTGCTGGAGAAGTTCAAGGAAAACACGGCGCGCCTGCGGGAGCTGATCCTGCGCATGGTGGCCGCCATTCCGGCGGAGCGGACGTGCCCCTGCGCGACGGCCCTCGCGCACGCCCGGGTGGGGTGATCGCGGTGGCGCAGCAGATGGCGCAGTCGCTGGCGTCAAGCCGTGCGCCGGCCCCGGTGGATGCGGCCGGCAAGAGCCTGGGCCTGGCGGTCTTCGGCCTGGGGGTGGTCCTGCTGCTGGGCGTGTTCGGCCTGGCCTATCGGGATCTGGTGGCCGCCGGCGACGGCCTCTCGGCGACCCGGCTGCTGGCCGCCCCCGCCGTCCTGGCCGTCAAAGGCGCCCTGCTGGTGATCATGGGAGCGGTGGCCTCCGCCATCGCCAACAAGGGCATCGCCCTGTACCAGGCCGCGCGCCTGCCGCTGGAGTGATCCCCGACCCCCCCGACCCGTCTGACCGCGCGCCGGCGGGCATGATCGACCTGCGCAGCGACACCGTCACCCAGCCTACGCCGGAGATGCGGGAGGCCATGGCCCGCGCCGCCGTGGGGGACGACGTCTTCGGCGAGGACCCCACCGTCCGGGAGCTGGAGGAGCTGGCGGCGGAGATGCTGGGCCAGGAGGCCGGCCTGTTTGTCCCCAGCGGCACCATGGCCAACCTGGTGGCGATCCTCACCCACACCCGCCGGGGAGACGAGGTGCTGGTGGAAGCCGAGGCCCACACCTACTACTACGAGGTGGGGTCCATGTCGGCGGTGGCCGGGGTGATCCCCCGGCCCATCCCCGGGCGGCTGGGCTACATCAGCCCCGAGCAGGTGCGCGAGGCCGTCCGCCCGCCCAACATCCACTTCCCGGTGCCCCGGCTGCTGTGCCTGGAGAACACCCACAACCGCGCCGGCGGCATCCCCTTCGGGCCGGCGGAGATGGAGGCGACCTGCCGGGCAGCCCGGGAGGCCGGGCTGCGGGTGCACGTGGACGGCGCCCGCATCTTCAATGCCGCCGTGGCCCTGGGGGTGCCGGCCCGGGCGCTGGTCGCCCACGCCGACTCGGCGATGTTCTGCGTCAGCAAGGGGCTGTCGGCCCCGGTGGGGTCCGTGCTGGTGGGCAGCCGCCCCTTCATCGACCAGGCCCGCCGGTACCGCAAGATGGTGGGCGGGGGGATGCGCCAGGCGGGGGTCATCGCCGCGGCGGGGGTGGTGGCCCTGCGCACGATGGTGGCCCGCCTGGCCGAAGACCACGCCGCGGCCCGCCGGCTGGCCGAGGGCCTGGCGCGGGTCCCGGGGCTGGCGGTGGACCTGGACCGGGTGCGGACCAACATCGTCCTGGTCACCGTGCGTCCGCCCGACACCGCCGCCGACTTCTGCGCCCGCTGGCGGCGGGAAGGCGTGCTGGCACTGCCCACCGCCCCCCAGGTGGTCCGGTGCGTGACCCACCGCCACATCAGTCCCGCCGACGTGGACCGGGCGGTCCAGGCCGCGTCCCGCGCCGCGGCGGCCCCGGCCCGCTGACGGCCGCGCGTTGACGGTGCCGGAGGGCTGTGTTATACTGCCAGCCGTCGTGGCCCTAAGTAGAAGCCATCCGCTTCTCACCGGCCGACGGGGGTCGCGCCGGTCAGGACCGACAGACCGACGACGTGACGACGCGGGGATGGCGGCGGCCATTCCCGTTTTTGCTGCCGGCCGGCGGACGGGCGGATGAGACGGGAGGCCCTCGAGCATCGAGCGCGAGCCACGCGTTAACGAACGGATCCGGGCCCGGGAGGTCCGGGTCATCGGACCCAACGGGGAGCAGCTGGGCATCATGAGCATCCAGGAGGCGCTGGCCCGCGCCCGGGAGGCCGATCTGGACCTGGTGGAGGTCGCCCCCACCTCGGTGCCGCCGGTGTGCCGGATCATCGACTACGGCCGGTACAAGTACGAGCAGCAGAAGCGCAGCCGGGGCGGCCACCGTCGGGCGGGGGAGATCAAGGGGATGCGGCTGAGCCCCAAGATCGGCGAGCACGACTTTCAGGTGAAGGTGCGCCACGTGCACGAGTTCCTGCGGGCGGGCAACAAGGTGCGCGCCTCGGTCTGGTTCCGCGGGCGGGAGATGGCCTACCCCAAGGCCGGCGAGCAGCTGCTGCTGCGGCTGGCCGAGGCGGTCGCGGACGTGGGGACCATCGAGCGCCCGCCGGTGCTGGAAGGACGCAACATGATCATGATCCTGACGCCCAAGAAGGGCTAGGGAGGGACGCGGCATGGGCAAGGCCCGCACCCATCAGGGCGCGGCCAAGCGCATCCAGGTGTCAGCCGGCGGCAAGCTTCTGCGGCGCCGCCAGATGGCGGGACACCTGAAAGTGCACAAGTCCCCCAAGCGGCTGCGGTCCCTGCGCCGCCGGGTGCCGGTGCACCCCCACGACCGGCGGACCATCGAGGGGCTGCTGCCCTACCGGTGAGGCGACACGACACCGGGGACCGGTGATCGCGGTCCGGGGAGCGGGCGCCGGGGCGCGCCTGCGCCTTCGCCCCCGCACCCCGCACGCCGATCCCCGGGCACCATGAGGTGACGGGCGATGGCACGGGTCAAGCGCGGCGTGGTGGTACGCCGCCGCCACAAGAAGATTCTCAAGCTGGCCCGCGGCTACTACGGCGCCAAGAGCCGCTGGTTCAAGCTGGCGAACCAGTACGTGCTCCGGGCCCTGGCGGCCGCCTACCGGGACCGCCGCAAGCGCAAGCGCGACTTCCGGCGCCTGTGGATCGCCCGCATCAACGCCGCGGCCCGGGCCAACGGCGTCACCTACAGCCGGCTGATCCGCGGCCTGCGGCAGTCGGGGATCGCCGTCAACCGGAAAGTGCTGGCCGACCTGGCCGTCACCGACCGGGCCGCGTTTGCCGACCTGGTGGCCCGGGCCAAAGAGGGGCTGAAGTCCTAGGCCCTCCGGCGCCGGGTGCCCGCCCGGCCACTGGAGGCGCGTGACCATGGCCCGGGTGGTGCCCGCGCGGCCGGCCTTCGCCCGACTGGAGTTCACCCCCGCCCAGTCCATCATCGCCGGATTTGCGGCCGTCATCGTGGCGGGGGCTGTCGCCCTGTCCCTGCCGGCGGCGTCCGCCGACGGGACCCGCACCCCGTTCCTGACCGCCCTGTTCACCGCCACCTCGGCCACCTGCGTGACGGGGCTGGTGGTGGTGGACACCGCCGATCACTACTCCACCTTCGGGGAGGTGGTGATCCTCACCCTGATCCAGCTGGGCGGCCTGGGGTACATGACCGTGGCCACCCTGCTGGCGATGGCCGTGGGACGGCGCATCGGCCTGCGGGAGCGCCTGGTCCTGCAGGAGGCCTACAACCTCTACACCATCGGCGGGGTCGTGCGCCTCACCCGGATGGTGGTGCTGACGACCCTGGCCATCGAGGCGGCCGGCGCCGTGGTGCTGGCGCTCCGGTGGGTCCCGCGCTTCGGGTGGGGCCGCGGCCTGTACTACAGCGTCTTCCACAGCATCTCGGCGTTCAACAACGCCGGCTTCGACCTCATGGGCGGGTTCCGGAGCCTGACGGCGTTCGCCGCCGACGTCCCGGTGAACCTGACCCTGGCGGCGCTGATCGTCGCCGGCGGGCTGGGGTTCACCGTCCTGGCCGACCTGCCCCGCCCCCGGCGCTACACCCTGCACGCCCGGGTGGTGCTGACCACCACCGCGGTGCTGATCGCCGCGGGCACGGCGCTGATCCTGGCCCTGGAGTCCGCCAACCCCGCCACCCTGGGAGGGCTCTCCTGGGGGCGGAAAGTGCTGGCGGCTTTCTTCCAGAGCGTGACGCCCCGCACCGCCGGCTTCAACACCGTGGACATCGGCCGGATGCGGGAGCCGACGCTGATCCTGCTGGTGGTCCTGATGTTCATCGGCGCCTCCCCCGGCGGCACCGGGGGCGGCATCAAGACCACGACGTTCGTGGCGCCTCTGGCGGTGATCCTGTCCATGCTGCGCGGCCGGCCCGATCCCGAGCTGTTCCGGCGGCGGCTGCCGCCGGTGGTCGTCTACAAGGCCGTCACCATCGCGCTCCTGGGGATCGCCTTCGTCCTGACCATGGGCACCCTGCTGGCCCTCACCGAAGGGGTGGCGTTCGTTCCCGCGCTGTTTGAAATCGCTTCCGCCTTCGGCACCGTCGGCCTGTCCACGGGCCTCACGCCCCACCTGAGTCCCGTGGGCCGCATTCTGGTGATGGCGACGGTGTTCACCGGACGTGTGGGGCTGCTGACGGTGGCCTTCGCGCTCACCCGCCGCCAGCGGCCGGCCGACTTCCGCTATCCCGAGGAGCGGGTGTACATCGGCTAGCCCACCCCGACACGCCGTCCGGGTGTCAGGGCCCGGGCTCGCCCTGCGGCCGCCTCCGGGGGTCGCGTGGGTCCAGCCGGTGGCGGGGCGCGGCTGCCCCACCTCCCGGTGCGGGTGGAGTGGGCGGGTCGGGGGCCGAGGCGTCGGCCGGGCGCGGTTATTGAGAGCGCGCAGGGGTCCTGGTATCCTACCGGGGTGGACCGTCGGGAGGCGACGGGCGATGGACTTTGCGGTCATCGGCATCGGCCGGTTCGGCAGCAACGTGGTCCGCACCCTGTATGAGATGGGCCACAACGTGCTGGCCATCGACAAGGACGAGGACTCCCTGCGCCGGGTGCAGGACTGCTGCACCCACGCCGTCCAGCTGGACTCCACCGACCCGGAAGCCCTGCGGGCGGTGGGCATCACCAACTTTGACGCGGTGGTGGTGGCCATCGGCGCCGGCATCCAGGAGAGCATCCTCACCACCCTGATCCTCAAGGAGATGGGCTGCCGCAAGGTGGTCAGCAAGGCGGTGGACGAGCTGCAGGCCCGGGTGCTGGAGAAGGTGGGCGCCGACCAGGTCATCCGGCCGGAGCGGGACATGGCGGTGCGGGTGGCCCGCAGCCTGGCCAGCCGGCACGTGGTGGACCTGCTGGAGCTGTCGCCCAACCTGCTGGTGGAGGAGGTCAGCGTGGGCCAGCGGTTCGAGGGCAAGACCCTGAGCGACCTGGACCTCCGGGCCCGGTACGGGGTCAACATCCTGCTGCTGAAGAGGGACAGCCAGATCCTGGTGGCGCCCGGCGGGGAGACCCAGCTGCGGGCCGGCGACGTGCTGGTGGTGTTCGGCGAAAAGCAGGCCCTGGCGCGCCTGGAGTCGGCGCTCTGAGCGGGCACACGCCGGCGCCCTGGGCGGGCGCACGCCGCCGGACACGTGGCAGCGTGGACGCGCCGGAGCGGTGATCCAGTAGTTTCCGGTCCGGCGCGTCCCCCCGGATCCCGCCACGCCGGATTTTGCCTTGTGAAGCCCGTCCTGACCAGCACCCGCCACCCCCTCGTGCGCCGCATCCGCGCCCTGGCCGAGCGGGAGGCGCGGGAGGCGGAAGGGCGCCTGCTGGTCGAAGGGATCCGCCTGCTGGAAGAGGTCCTGGACGCCGGGATTCCCATCGAGGTCCTGGTCTACGATCCGGACGCCGCCACCGGCCGCGCGGCGGCGGTGCTCGCGCGGGCGCGGCAGCAGGGCGCCCGGCTGGTCCCGGCCGCCCCCCACGTGGTCGCCGCCTGCAGCCAGGTGGAGACTCCCCAGGGGCTCGTGGCGGTCGTCCACCGGCCGACCGTGGACGAGCAGGCGTTGCTGGCCTCGCCCGACCTGCTGCTGACGGTGGCAGACGGGGTGCAGGATCCCGGCAACCTGGGGGCCATCATCCGGGCGGCGGACGCCGCCGGGGCCACCGGCGTGCTGGTCACCGGCGGGGTGGACCCGCACCACCCCAAGGTCGTGCGGGCCTCGATGGGGTCGCTGTTCCACCTGCCCGTGAAGGCCGTCCCCCCGGCGCAGGCGCGCGATCTCCTCGCCGGGCGCGGCGTGCGCGTGCTGGTCGCCGACCCGCGGGGGGAGGTGGAGTACACCGAGGCCGACTACTCCCGCCCGGTGGCCCTGGTGGTGGGCAGCGAGGCGCGCGGGCCCGATCCGGCATGGCGCGACGCGGCCGAGACGACCGTGCGCATCCCCCTGTACGGCCGGGCCGAATCCCTCAACGTGGCCCTGGCCGCCGGCCTGCTGCTGTACGAGGCCAGGCGGTGGGAGAGAGGGAAGAAGGAAGAGGGAAGAGGGAAGAGGGGAGAGAGGGCGTGATTGAGGGAAGAGGGGGAAAAGAGGGCAGAGAGGTACAGTTTTTCGTCAGTTCCTTCTTCCCTCTTCCCTTTCCCCTCTTCCCTTGCTTTGTGCTATACTTCGTGCAAACAGCGCACACGGAGGACGCACGCCCGACGCGGGCCGGATGGTCCGTGAAGGAGGGAGGGACCGTGCAGCTGATGACTCGGGAGATGTTGTGGCGGCTGTTCGAGTGCACGGGTTCCATCTGGGCGTACCTGGCTTACCGGCGGTGCCGGCCGCTGGGTGGCGTGGTGATCCTCACGGTGTCCCTGAACTGAATCGTCGGCTGTGACGGAGCGAGTACTCCGTCCGGACCCGCCAGAGAGGGAAGGCCGAGGGCTGGACAGCCTTCCCGGGAGCCGGACGGGGGAAGTTCCCTCCCGAGCCGATCGCTGAACGGCCTCGGGCGATCCCGAGGCCCGGTAGGCGGTCCGGATCCCCCCGCGACAGGGGTCAAGCGCCGGACCGGCCGGGCACACGCGCGCCTCGGCCGGTGCGGAAGCAAGGTGGTACCGCGGAAGCGCCGCTTTCGCCCTTGGGGAGGAAGGCGGCGCCGCTGTTTGTGCGAGATCACCGGAGAGGGAGGAGCGGCATGGCCGTCGGCGAGGACCTGGACAGGCTGGAGCGGGAGGCTGTGGCGGCCTTGGAGGCGGCCGGCACGCCCGAGGAGGTGGACGATGTCCGCCGCCGGTTTCTGGGCCGCCGCGGACTGCTGGCCCGCGCCTTTGACCGCCTTCCCCAGCTGCCCCCGGATCGGCGGGCCGAGGTGGGCCGGCGCCTGAACGACCTGCGCCGGCGCCTGGAGGACGCCGTCGCCCGCCGGCGGGCCGAACTGGCCGCTCGGGCCGACCGGACGCGCCTGGCCGTCGGGGCGCTGGACGTGACCCTTCCGGGGCGACGCTGGCGCCTGGGGCGGCGCCACGTCCTGACCCGCACCCTGGAGGAGATGCTGGAGATCTTCTACGGCATGGGCTTTGAGATCGTGGACGGCACCGAGGTGGAAACCGACGAGTTCAACTTCGAGCGGCTGAACATGGGCCGCGACCACCCCGCCCGGGACGCCCAGGATTCGTTCTACATCACCGACGACCTGCTGCTGCGCACCCACACCACCGTGGTGGACGTGCGGGTCATGGCCGTCCGCCGGCCGCCCATGCGGGTGCTGACCTTCGGGCGCTGTTACCGGCGGGACGCTCCCGACGCGACCCACATGCCCCTGTTTCATCAGGTGGATGGCTTCATGGTGGGCGAGCGGGTGACCATGGCTGACCTCAAAGGCGTGCTGGCGTCCTTCGCCCGCCAGATGTTCGGCCCCGACGCGGTGACCCGGTTTGTCCCCAGCTACTTCCCCTTCACCGAACCCAGCGCCGAGGTGGCCGTGTGGTACGGCGGCCGGTGGCTGGAGCTGGGGGGGTGCGGCATGTTCCACCCCCGGGTGCTGGAGATGGCCGGCATCGACCCCGCGCGCTACACGGCCCTGGCCTTCGGCCTGGGCGTGGACCGGCCGGCCATGGTGCGGTATGGCATCCCCGACATCCGCCTGTTCTGGGAGAATGACCTGCGGCTGCTGGAGCAGTTCTGAAGGGGAGCGGATGGTGACGCGCCCGGCAGGGGGAGGTGGCGGGTGAAAGTCCTGCTGTCCTGGTTGCGGGAACTGGTGGACATTCCCTGGTCGGTGGGCGAGATGGCCGAGCGGCTGCCCATGCTGGGCATCGGCGTGGATGCGGTGGAGGCGGCGGGTGACGACGCCGTCTTCGACCTGGAGATCCCGGCCAACCGGGGCGATCTGATGAGCCACCTGGGGGTGGCCCGGGAACTGGCCGCCGCCACCGGCGGGGTGGTGCGCGTTCCCGCGGCGGAGCCGGTGCGGGAGGGCCCGCCCACGTCCGCGTTCGCGCAGGTGGAGGTGCGCGAACCGGCGCTGTGCCCGCGTTTCACGGCGGCGGTGATCACCGACGTGCGGGTCGGTCCGTCGCCCGAATGGATGGCGCGGCGCCTGGAGGCGTGCGGGGTGCGCAGCATCAACACGGTGGTGGACGTCACCAACTACGTGATGCTGGAGCTCGGCCAGCCCATGCACGCGTTTGACTACGACCGGATCCGCGGAGGCCGGCTGGTGGTCCGCCTGGCCCGTCCCGGCGAGCGCCTGGTGACCCTGGACGGGGTCGAGCGCACCCTCGACGACCAGGTCCTGGTGGTCGCCGACGCCGAGCGGGCGGTGGGCATCGCCGGGGTCATCGGCGGCGCCGACACCGAGATCCGGCCGGACACCCGCCGGGTGCTCCTGGAAGCCGCCGCTTGGCACCCGCCGCAGATCCGCCGGACCAGCAAGCGGCTGGGCGTGCGCACCGAGAGCAGCGCCAGGTTCGAGCGCGGGGTGGACGTGGGCGCCGTGGCCGCGGCTTCCGCCCGCGCCCAGCGCCTGCTGCAGGAGGTCGCCGGGGGACGGGTCCTGCCCCGGCCCCTGGACCTGTATCCGCACCCTCAGCCGGGGCGGACGGTCGACCTGGCCTGGGGGCAGGTCCGCCGGCTGCTGGGCGTGGAGATCGACCCCGACGAGGGCGCGGCCATTCTCACCCGCCTGGGCTTTGGCGTCCGGCGGGCGGGCGAGCGGGTGGTGGTGCAGGTGCCGTCGTTCCGCCGGGACGTGGAGCGCGCCGAAGACGTCATCGAAGAGGTGGCCCGCCACCACGGCTACGACCGCATCCCCGAGACCCTGCCGCTGGAGGTGACGTCCCCGGGATCCCGGGCTCCCGTGCTGCGGGCGGAGGCGGCGGTGCGGGAGATCCTGATCCGGTGCGGCCTCACCGAGGCCCTTACCATCTCCCTGACGCACCCGCGGGCGCTGGACCGCCTGCGGCTGCCCCCCGAGCACCCCTGGCGGCAGATGGTGGCCCTGCGCAACCCCCTGGTGGACGACCACACCCATCTCCGCACGACCCTTCTGGTGGGCCTGCTGGACGCCGCGCGGGCGAACGTCAGCCGGCGGGTGACCGACGTCCCCCTGTTTGAGATCGGCCGCACCTTCCACCCCGCGGGGGACGCCGTCGCCGAGCGCCGCCGGCTGGGCGTGGTGATGACCGGCCGGCTGATGGCCGGCGCGTGGAACCTCCCTGAGGAGGCGGTCCGCGCGTCCTACTACCACCTCAAGGGCGTCATCGAGGCGCTGCTGGACGAACTGCGCATCGCCGGCGCCGAGATCGCGGCGGCGGAGGTGCCCTGGCTGCGCCCGGGCCGGGCGGCGCGGCTGGTGCTGGACGGGGAGGAGGCGGGCAGCCTGGGCGAACTGCACCCCGAGGTGGCCGCGGCCTTCGACCTGCCCGACGCGGTCTACGTGGCGCACCTGGACCTGGAGGCGATCCTCGCGCGGGCCGTGTTCAGCCCCCGCTTCAGCCCGCCCCCGCGGTTTCCGGCGGTGCGCCGCGACCTGGCCGTGGTGGTGGCCGCCGACGTCCCGGCGGCGGACGTGCGCCGGGTCATCGCCGACGCCGCCGGGCCGTACCTGGAAGCGGCGGATCTGTTCGACGTCTACACCGGGCCTCCGGTTCCGCCCGGCCACCGCAGCCTGGCGTATGCGCTTACCTTCCGGTCCCCGGAGCGCACCCTCTCGGCCGACGACGTGGATGCGGCGGTGGCCGCCGTCGCCGCGGCGCTGGCCCAGCGGCTGCGGGCCGTGATCCGGTAGTATAATCGGTCCGTGACCTGGCTGGACTGGGCCATCGTGGCCGTCCTCGCGCTGGGGGCGCTGCGCGGCCTGCGCCGGGGCGTGGGGGTGGCCCTGGCGAGCGCGGTGGGCGTCTTCGGAGGATACCTGGCGGCGTCGGCCTGGTACCCGTCGCTGGCCCTGGCCCTGCGCGCCGTCCGGCTGTCGGCGCCGTGGGCGGGCGCGGTGGCCTACGCGGTCCTGCTGGTGGGCGTGTACGTCTTCGTGGGCGCGCTGGCCAGCGCCGTCCTGGAGCGGGGATCGGCGTCGGTGTCATCCCGCCTGGCCGGCCTGGTGGTGGGCGCGGCGGCGGCGGCGCTGCTGTCGGCGGCGGTGCTCGGGTGGCTGCTGGCCACCCCGCTGCACGATCCGGTCTCCCGGGATGCGGCGCGCTCGGTGCTGGCCCCGCACGCGATCCGGGTGCACCGGGACGGCGCCCGCGCCCTGGCGAAGGTCCTGCCTCCGTTCCTGCGGCCCTTTGGGGCCGAGCCGACCCGCTTCTAGGAGCCTGCCGCATCCGCGCGCCCACGGGGAGGGTCACGTCGGGGCGGAGGGGGGTCACGCGGCGCTGCGAAACCATCCCTCGGGACCGCCGGATCGGGGCCGAGGCCCGCGCGGGCCGGCCCCGGGCAGGTCCGGATCCGCCATGAAGAACCGGGAAATCGCGGCGATGTTCAACGACATCGCCGACATGCTGGAGATCAAGGGCGAATCCCCCTTCCGCATCACCGCCTACCGCCGCGCCGCCCGGGCGCTGGAAGGCCTCACCGAAGACGTGGCCGCCATCGCCGCCCGGGGCGAGCTGGAGGAGATCCCCGGCATCGGCAAGGGGATCGCCGAGAAGATCCGCGAGTACCTGGAGACCGGCACCTGCAAGTACTACGAGGAGCTGAAAGCCCAGCTGCCTCCAGGACTGACCACCCTGATGTCCGTCCCCGAGGTGGGCCCCAAGACCGCCCTGCTGCTCTATCAGAAGCTTGGCATCACCACCATTGATCAGCTGGAGCAGGCGGCCCGGGAAGGCCGCATCCGCACCCTGCCGCGCATGGGCGCCAAGACCGAGGAGAACATTCTCAAGGGGATCGCGCTGCTGCGGCGGACCAAGGAGCGCCTCCCCATCGGCCAGGTCCTGCCGCACGCTCAGGATCTGCTGGAGGCCCTGCGGGCCACGCCGGGGGTCGACCAGATCAGCCTGGCCGGCAGCCTGCGCCGGATGAAGGAGACCATCGGCGACATCGACATCCTGGTCACCAGCGCCCGGCCCGATCCGGTGATGGAGGTCTTCACCACCTTCCCCCGGGTGCGCCAGGTCCTGGCCCGCGGGCCCACCCGCAGCAGCGTGATCCTGGACGTGGGCATCCAGGCCGACGTGCGGGTGGTGGAGCCCGAGTGCTTCGGGGCGGCGCTGCAGTACTTCACCGGCAGCAAGGACCACAACGTGAAGCTGCGGGAGCGCGCGGTGCGGCGGGGGCTGAAGATCAACGAGTACGGGGTGTTCCGCACGCCCGGGGACCAGCGCATCGCCGGGCGCACCGAGGAGGAGGTGTACGCGGCCGTGGGGCTGCCCTGGATCCCCCCCGAGATCCGGGAGGACCAGGGAGAAATCGAGCTGGCCGAGCGGGGCGCGCTGCCCCGCCTGGTGGAACTGGCGGACATCCGCGGGGACCTGCAGATGCACACCCGGTGGAGCGACGGCGCGGATACCCTGGAGGAGATGGCCCGGGCCGCCCGGGCGCTGGGCTATGAGTACATCGCCGTCACCGACCACTCCCAGTCCCTGAAGTTCGTGGGCGGGGTCCCCGTGGACGAGCTGCGGGCCCATGCCCGCGTGGCCCGCCAGGTCTCCGACAAGGTGGGGATCGCCGTGCTCATGGGCACCGAGTGCGACATCCTGCCCGACGGGCGGCTGGACTATCCCGACGACGTCCTCCGGGAGCTGGATGTGGTGGTGTGTTCGGTACACTCGCGGCTGAAGATGGGCCGCCAGGAGATGACCGAGCGGATCATCCGGGCCCTGGAGAACCCTCACACCGACATCCTGGGCCACCCCACGGGCCGGCTGCTGGGCCAGCGGGATCCCTACGAGGTGGATATGGAGGCGATCCTGGACGCCGCCCGCCGCACCGGCACCGCCGTCGAGATCAACGCCTCCCCCGAGCGGCTGGACCTCAACGACACCCACGCGAAGATGGCCCGCGAGCGGGGCGTGATGCTGGTGATCAGCACCGACGCCCACAACCGCTACCAGCTGCGGTACATGCAGTTCGGCATCGGCATCGCCCGCCGCGCCTGGCTCCAGAAAGAGCACGTCCTGAACACCCGCCCGCTGGCGGAGCTGCGCGACTGGCTGCGGCGGTAATTGCGGATGGTGAAACGGTGGAGCGTTGACACGTTGAGCGTTGGACTGGTGAGCGTCGGTACGGTGAGGCGGGAACAAGGGGAGATGGCGATGAGGCAACTCCTGGCCCGGAGGTCTGCGGCGCCGCCGTCACGTCTCCCCGCGCGACCGCCCGCCCGAGGGGTGACCGCGCCGCGCCCCCGCCGTCCCGCGCGCCCGCGGGCCCGCCGATATGTCCCCCTTCCGCGTCGGTTCTTCGCCCGCAGCACGCTGCAGGTCGCCCGGGACCTGCTGGGTCACCTGCTGGTCCACGAGACGCCCGAGGGCGTCGTGGCCGGGCGCATCGTGGAGGTCGAGGCCTACCGGGGGCCCCGCGACCCGGCCAGCCACGCGTACCGGCGCACGCCCCGCAGCGCCATCATGTGGGGGCGGCCGGGGACGGCCTACGTCTACTTCACCTATGGGAACCACTACTGCGTGAACGTGGTGACCGAACCTCCGGGACGGGCCGGGGCGGTCCTCCTGCGGGCCCTGGAGCCGGTGGAGGGGATCGAGCTGATGCGCCGCCGCCGCGGCACCGACGACGTCCGCCTGCTGGCGTCGGGGCCGGGACGGCTCACCCAGGCCCTGGGCATCACCGCCGCCCACAACGGGGCCGACCTCACCCGCCCGCCCCTGTACGTGGCCCGGGGCCGCACCGGCCCGGTGCCGGTGGCCCGCAGTCCCCGCATCGGGATCCGGGTGGCCACCGACCGGCTGTGGCGCTACTACATCCCGGGCCATCCCTGCGTCAGCCGGCCGTGAACCGCCGCGCGCTGCTGCTGTTCGTGGACGGCCTGGGGCTGGGCCCGGACGATCCGCAGACCAACCCCGTGGCCGCCGCCCGCACCCCGTGCCTGCGGGCCCTGCTGGGCCGGCCGCTGGCGGGGATCACCGGTCCGCTGGAACGGGACGGCGTCCTGCTGGTGCCCACCGACGCCACCCTGGGGGTGGAGGGTCTGCCCCAGAGCGCCACCGGGCAGACCGCGCTCCTCACCGGCGTCAACGCCGCCCGCCTGGCCGGCCGCCACATCACCGCCTATCCCACCGCAGCCCTGCGGGGCCTGCTGGAGACGTCCAGCCTGTTCGCCCGCGTGCGGGCCGGCGGCCGGGAGGCAGCCCTGGCCAACGCCTACACCCCCGAGTACTTCGCCGCCGTCGCCGGCGGCCGGCTGCGCCACGCGGCCATCACCTACGCCGCCCTGGCGGCCGGGGTGACCCTGCGCGGGGTGGAGGACCTGCGCGCCGGGCGCGCGGTCTTTCACGACCTGACCAACGCCCGCCCGCGGGCGTGGGGATACGACGTGCCGGCGGTCACGCCCCGCCGGTGCGGGCGCCACCTGGCCGCGCTTGCCATGTCCCATCACCTGACCGTGTTCGAGTTTTTCCTGACCGACCTGGCTGCCCACGGGCGGGTCGCCCTCGACCGGCGGCGGGCGGTGGAGATGCTGGACGAGCTGCTGGCCGGCGTGCTGGACGCCGCCGACCTGGCCTCCACCCTGGTGGCGCTCACCAGCGATCACGGCAACATCGAGGACGCCACCACACCCACCCACACCCGCAACCCCGTGCCCACGCTGCTGGTCGGCGCGGGCCGGTCCGAGGTGGGCGCCCGCATCAGCAGCCTGACCGATGTGGCGCCCGCGCTGCTGGCCTGGCTGGAGGGACCCGCCGGTGGATGACCGCACCCTGCGGGTGCTGGAGTTCCCCGCCATCGTCGCCCGTCTGGCGGCGCTGACGGTGACCGCCCGCGGCCGGGAGCTGGCGGAGGCCCTGCGCCCGTCCCCGGATCCCGGGCGGGTCCGCGCCGCCCTGGCCGAGACCGCCGAAGCCGCGGCGCTGGTCGCCGAGGGAGAGATTCCCTTGCGCGGCACCGCCGACGTGCGGGAGATGCTCCACCGGGCCCGCCTGGGGGCCGCGCTGGACCCCTCCGACCTGCTGGCGCTGGCCGACACCCTGGCCACGATCCGCCAGTGCCGGGGCTACGTGCTGGCCCGGCGGGCGCGCGCCCCCGCCCTGGCCGAGCAGGCGGCGCGGATGGGCGCGTTCGAGGCGCTGGAGGCGGCGATCCGCCGCACCGTCGCCCCCGACGGCACCATCCCCGACGCCGCCAGCCCGCACCTGGCCCGCCTGCGCCGCGAGCAGCAGGCGGTCCACGGCCGCCTGCGGGAGACCCTGGAGGCGGTGATCCGAGGCCCGTACGGCCGGATGCTGCAGGATGCGGTGATCACCACCCGCGCCGGCCGCTACGTGGTGCCGGTACGGGCGGAGTTCAAGGGGCAGTTTCCCGGGATCCTCCACGATCACTCCAGCAGCGGCGCCACCGCCTTCATGGAGCCTCTGGTCGTCGTCCCCCTGGGCAACCGTCTGCGGGAGCTGGAGATCGAGGAGCGCCAGGAGGTCCAGCGCCTGCTGCGCGAGCTGTCGGCCCAGGTGGGCCAGCAGGCCGACGGCATCGCCGCCGCCTACGAGATCCTGGGCCACCTCGACTGCGCGGTGGCCCGGGCGCGCCTGGGGGCCACCCAGGGCGCTGCGGCGCCGGCGGTGCGCACCGACGGCGTGCTGCGGCTGCGCCGCGCCCGCCACCCGCTGCTGGCGGGCGAGGTGGTCCCCATCGACGTGGAGCTGGGCGAGCGGTTTACGACCCTGGTCATCACCGGCCCCAATACCGGCGGCAAGACCGTCACCCTCAAGACCGTGGGCCTGCTGACCCTGATGGCCCAGGCCGGGCTGTTCATCCCCGCCGAGCCCGGCTCGGAGGTGGCGGTGTTCGCGCAGGTGTTCGCCGACATCGGCGACGAGCAGAGCATCGAGCAGTCGCTGAGCACCTTCTCCTCCCACATGGGCGCCATCGTGCAGATCCTGCACCAGGTGGACCGCGCCGCCGCCGCCGGCGGCGTGTCGGCGCTGGTCCTGCTCGACGAGATCGGCGCCGGGACCGACCCGACCGAGGGCGTGGCCCTGGCGCGGGCCGTCATCGAGCACCTGCACGGCCGCGGCGCCCGCACGGTGGTGACCACCCACTACAACGAACTCAAGGCGCTGGCCTGGACGCATCCCGGGATCGAGAACGCCTCGGTGGAGTTCGACCCGGTCACCCTGCGCCCGACCTACCGGCTGCGGATCGGCCTGCCCGGGCGCAGCAACGCCCTGGACATCGCCCGGCGGCTGGGGCTGGCGGCAGACATCGTGGAGCGGGCCCGGGAGCTGCTGGGCCCCCAGGCCGGCGTGCTGGACAGGATCCTCAGCGACCTTGAGGCCGACCGACGGGCCTCCGAACACGACCGGGCCGAGGCGGCCCGCCGGCGGGAGGAGGCCGAGGCCGTGCTGGCCCGGGCGCGCCAGGAGCTGGAGCGGCTGCGGGCCGAGCGGGCGCAGGCCCTGCGGAAGGCGCGCGAGGAGGTGGAGGCCCTGCTGCGGTCGGCCCGGAGCGAAGTGGACGCGTTGGTGCGCGCCCTCCGGGAGAGTCCGGACCCCCGCACGGTCCAGCAGGCCCGCGACCGGCTGCGGCAGCTGGCCGACGACCTGCGGGCGCGCACGGAGGTCGAGCCCGCGGGCGAGCCGCTGCAGGAGGCGCATCCCGGCCAGGACGTCTACGTGGTCCCCCTGGGGCGGATCGGCACGGTGGTGGCCGGCCCCGACGGGCGTGGGGAGGTGGAGGTCCAGGCCGGCCCCCTGCGGGTCCGCGCGCCCCTGGCCTCCCTCCGCGCGGCGCCCCCGCCGGCCGCGGTGGCCGGCCCGGCGCGGGAGGAGCCGGTGCTGCGCCAGGCACCTGCCGCGGTGCCGCTGTCGGTGAACCTGCGGGGCCTGACCGCCGACGAGGCCACAGCCGTGCTGGACCGGTACCTGGACGACGCGTTTTTGGCGGGGCTGGCGCAGGTGACGGTGATCCACGGCAAGGGCACCGGGGCGCTGCGGCGGGCAGTGCACCAGTTCCTGCGCGACCACCCCCACGTGCGGGCCTTCCGCCCGGGCGGGCCGGGCGAGGGCGGCGACGGCGTCACCGTCGTGGAGCTGGCCACCGCCTGAGGCAGCCTCGCCTGGCCCGGCCGGCGCTGGTATAATCGTCGCGACCATGGGCGCGCTCTCTCCGGAAGAGCAGCTGGCCCTGCTGCGCCGGGGCACAGCGGAGATCATCACCGAGGAGGACCTGCTGGCCAAGCTGCGGCAGGGCCGTCCCCTGCGGGTGAAGCTGGGTATCGACCCCAGCGCGCCCGACATTCACCTGGGCATCGCGGTGGTCCTGCGCAAGCTGCGCCAGTTTCAGGACCTGGGCCACGAGGCCATCCTGGTGGTGGGCGACTTCACCGGCATGATCGGCGACCCCAGCGAACGCAAGAAGACCCGGCCGATGCTGACCCGGGAGGAGATCGAGCGCAACGCCGCCACCTACCGGGACCAGTACAGCCGGATCCTGGACCCCGCCCGCACCCGGGTGGTGTTCAACAGCCAGTGGCTGGCGCCGATGAGGTTTGAGGACGTCATCCGCCTGGCCAGCAAGGTCACCGTGGCCCGCATCCTGGAGCGGGACGACTTCGCCACGCGGATGCGCGCGGGCGTGCCCGTCTTCCTGCACGAACTGCTGTACCCGCTGTGCCAGGCCATGGATTCGGTGCAGCTGCAGGCCGACGTGGAACTGGGCGGCACCGACCAGAAGTTCAACAACCTGATGGGCCGCGAGCTGCAGCGGGAGTTCGGGCAGGAGCCCCAGGTGGTGGTGCTGACGCCCCTGCTGGTGGGGCTGGACGGCGTGGAGAAGATGAGCAAGTCGCTGGGCAATGCCATCGGGATCACCGACCCGCCCGAGGAGATGTACGGGAAGGTGATGTCCCTGCCCGACGGACTGATCGCCCACTACTTCGAGTTCTGCACCGACGTGCCCCTGGAGGAAGTGCGGGCCCTGGAGCGGGGGCTGCAGGACGGCACCGTGCACCCCCGGGACGCCAAGGCCCGCCTGGCGCGGGAGATCGTGGCCGTCTGGCACGGAAAGGAGGCCGCCGAGCGGGCGGAGCGGGCCTTCGAGCGGATCTTCGTGGACAGGGAGCTCCCCGACGAGGTCCCCGAAGCGACCATCGGACGGGGGGAACTGCGCGCGGGGCGGCTGCCGGTGGTGGGGCTGCTGGTCCGCACGGGGCTGGCCCCCTCGCGCAGTGAGGCCCGGCGGCTGATCGCCCAGGGCGGGGTCAGCATAGACGGCAGCCGCATCTCCGATATCGACGCCGACGTGGAGGTGCGCGACGGCCTGGTCCTGCGGGTCGGCCGCCGCCGCTTCGTCCGGATCCGCCTGCGCTGACCCTCACCGATCCCCTCTTTGCCCGGCCTCTCATCCTTATATTTCGATCCCCTCTCCCCTTGACTTCGATCCCTCTCCCCTCGACTTCGGTCCCTCTCCCCTGTGGGGAGAGGGTAAGGGTGAGGAGACTCCCCACCCTCTTTCCCCTTGACTTCGATCCCTCTCCCCGTTGGGGAGAGGGCGAGGGTGAGGGGCGCGCACCGCAGCCACGAATAAACCCGCTCCCTTATCCCGTTCCCTCTCCCCGTTGGGGAGAGGGTGAGGGTGAGGGGACCCGTTTCCTCCCACACCGCCCGCGGAGTCGTCATTTGACTCCCGCCGGCGCCCGCGCCTATACTGGCACTGGGTTCCCACCGTGGGCCCTTAGCTCAGGTGGTGAGAGCGCACCCCTGATAAGGGTGAGGTCCGTGGTTCGAGTCCACGAGGGCCCACCAACCCGCTTCAGACGCAGGATCTCGTAGTCTTCGCCTTCCCCCGATAACGCTGTCTCCCGTCCGGGTCGAGAACTCGCAGAGATCGCGTATCCGGTGACAGCCGGTGGCGCTGCGGGTGGCGTTGCCTACAAACGCACATCTCCGAGCTTGGCTTGTGGTTCTGCACGGACGGGCGCCGTGCTGGCGGCCCCCGACCGTTCTCCGGATGGTGTTCATGCAAAGCGAATCACCATCCCAGGGCAGGAACTACCAGGGCAGATACGGAACAGCATTGCTAGCCTTTTGCAGGATCCCGCACCGGGGGGCAGGGTGCTGCCAGCCGCGCAGCCCAGGACCGCCATGAGGGGCCGCATGGGGTCCCGCGGGGAGGGGCTCGTGGCCACGCTAGGCCACGAGCCCCAGGTGGTCACCATCACCCTTGATCTGCTTCTGGCGCAGCGCCGCTCCATCCGTGAAGTCATCGTAGTCCACACTGCCTCGAAGGCGGTGCAGGCAGGCCTGCGGGCCATCCGGGAGGAGTTCGCCTCAGGCCTTTACCCTGGTGTGCACCTGCGCGCGGTACCCGTACGGGGTCCGGACGGCCCTCTGGAGGACTTCCGCTCCGAGGCGGACGTCCGCGGGCTGCTGGCCGCCTTGTACCGCGCGGTGCGGGACGGCAAACGAGCCCACCCGGTGGTCCACCTGTCCCTGGCCGGAGGTCGGAAGGTCATGGGGGTGGCGGCCATGGTAGTGGCCCAGCTCCTGTTCGGGCCGGAGGATCGCGCCTGGCACCTGCTGAGCGAAGGCTGGCAGCCCGGGGCCGAGCGGCGCATGCACCTCCAGCCGGGCGAGACCGCGTACCTGGTCCCCGTGCCCGTGCTGCGCTGGACCGACTCCGGCCTCATGCTGGCGGTCCTGGCCGAGCTGGACGACCCCATGGAGGCCATCCGTCGGTACGAGGAGATCGTCCGGGGGGAGCGCATGCGGCGCCGGCGGGAGTTCGTGGAGCGCTGGCTCACCCCGGCGGAGCGGGAGGTGGCGCGCCTGGCCTGTCAGGGTCTGGACAACGCAGGGATCGCTCGCCGGCTGGGCCGCAGCCCGCGCACGGTGGCCAACCAGCTGAGCCAGGTGTATTCGAAGATGGCCGACTGGCTGGGCTTCGATGGCCCTCCGCCGAGCCGGCCCCAGCTGCTCGCGGAACTGGCCCCGTACTTCGAGGTGGTCGCATCCTCCAAA
>JAVHLZ010000012.1:0-9905 GCA_031081675.1 Armatimonadota bacterium | reverse complement strand
CGCGACGACCGCAGTCTACCAGTCCGCGGCGATCCGCGGGTACACCTGCGCGACGTGGGCGTTTCTGCCCACAAGCGAGCGGACCAGCTACATCTTGGGTGTTGTCGCGCTGGCCGACGCTCTGTACGCTTCGGACCGTCTGGACTACGCCATGGACGAGGCGGTCCGTCTGCCTCTCAGCGCCTCGGCGTACCGTCCCCTGGTGGATGCGGGCTGTCTGTACGTGCCCGCCTCCACCCCGGTTCTGGCGGTGCTGTACTCGCTGAAGTGAGGGGGTGAGCTCTTTCGAGGTCGGTCGCTACCGGTTCCGCTGGGTGTCGGAGGAAGCGGGGCGCCTGCCCCGCTTCCTCGGTCCCACCCTGCGCGGCGGTCTGGGACACACATTGCGGCGCATGGTGTGCGTGACGCGCCTGCCGGCCTGCGAGGCATGCCTGCTCCGATTCCGGTGCGCCTACCCGGTGCTCTTCCAGCCCTTTGCGCCGCCCACGGGTTCTGCGGGCGGCCGCTACAACCGGATGCCGGTGCCGTTCGTGCTGCGTGTGCCCTTCGGTCGCTCCTGGCGGCCTGACCGCCGCCCGGGCGATTCTGTGGAGTTCGAGATGGTGCTCGTGGGACGGGCCAACCAGGACCTGCCCTACTACGTGCTGGCGCTGGCAGACCTCGGGCGCGTGGGCCTCGGGCCCGCGCGGCACCGCCTGCGCCTGGAAGAAGTGGCTGCCTGGACGCCGAACGGATTCGTGCCCGTATACCGGACAGACGACGCGACGTTGCGGACCGACGTACCACCGGTGCCCCTTGAGCGGTTGCTCGCGGAGGCCTTTCTTCCGGATGCCCGTCAGCTCACCGTGCGCTTCGCCGCGCCGGTCCGGCTCGACCTGCGGGGCGACCTGGTGTACCCGGTAGCCTTTCACCAGCTGGTGCGGGCGCTCGACCAGCGGCTGCGGGCCCTGGCGGCGTGCTACGGAGGTCCGCAGTCCGAAGAGGCGGACCTCGGCGAGGCTGAGCGCGTCCGGGCGGTGCGCGACCGGACCCGCTGGGTGGACCTGCAGCGTTACTCCACGCGGCAGCGGACCACCATGCGGATCGGCGGGGTCGTGGGCAGCGTGACCTACGAGGGGACCGACTTCACGCCCTTCCGCCGGCTCCTGGCCTTCGGCGAGTGGCTCGGCGTGGGCAAACTCACCAGCATGGGCCTGGGACGGATGGAGGTGGTGCGGCCGTGAGCAGGAACGCGGAGCTGGTGGCCCTCGCGGGCTTGCTGCACGACATCGGCAAATTCCGGCAGCGCGCCTTCTGGTCGGAGCGGCAGAACCACGAAGGCCATGGACGGAGGTGGGCGGAGGACAGGTTGCTGCCCCGCCTGCAGTTCCTGAACGAGCAGGAAAGGCGGCAGATCGCGGAGGCGGTCGAGAAGCACCACTATCCGCGGCCGTACGCCCGGGACATCCGGGTGGTCCAGCTGGCGGACCGGCTGGCCAGCGGGGAGCGGGTGCCGCGGCAGGAGGAAGGGACCGGAGATCCGTCACAAGAGCTGCTGATCCCCGTGTTCGCGGAGCTGCGACTGGACGGCCGCGGACCGGAGGGAGTCCATCGGTGGGCCTACCCGACAGCCAGGCTGGAGCTTGGTGACCAAATCTTTCCCGGATCCGGGCCGGATCTGCACGCGGAGTACAAGACCCTCTGGGACGGATTCGAGCGCGAGCTGGGGGCGATCCCCGACGACGCCCCTTGCTTTTCGGACCCGGGCGCCTTCGTGTTGACGTGGATGTCCTTGCTGCGGGTCCACGCCTGGTGCGTGCCGGCCGCCGCGTACAAGGACGAGCCCGACGTGTCCCTGGCCGACCACCTGCACGTCACGGGGGCCCTGGCTGCGTGCCTGTGGGAGCTGCCGGACGCAGCGATCGACCGCCTGGAGGAAGGGGGGGCCGACGACCAGCCCGTGGCCTTGCTGGTGGGCGGCGACCTGTCCGGCATCCAGCGGTTCCTGTACACCATCAGCAGCGCCGGGGCCGCCAAGAGCCTGCGGGGCCGGTCGGCCTACCTGAGCCTCCTCTGCGAAGCGGTGGCGGAGTACGTGCGCCGCGACCTCGACCTGTTCCCGTGCAACGTCCTCTACAGCGGGGGCGGCCACTTCTACCTCCTGGCTCCCCTCAGTTCGCAGGAGCGGGTACAGAGCCTCCGGGACCGCATCACGGACCTGCTGCTCGACCTCTTCGGGGGTGAGGTGGCCATCGTCCTGGCGTCCGTGCAGCTCAAGGCCTCCGACCTCAGGATCACACCGGACCAGCAGAGGAGTCCTCTCGGCGAGCGCTGGGCCGAGCTTTCCGGTCGGCTGCGGGAGGCCAAGCAGACCCTGCTGAGGGAGGTCGCCGTCAGCAACCCGACCAGGGTTTTCGGCCCCTTCGGGGTGGGCGGCCGCGAGACGTTCTGTGTGGTTTGCCACAGCGAGCCGGACCAGCCGGAGGGGATTACTGGTCGGGGTCTTGCAAGGCCTGTCCGGGACGCTGCGGAAGAAGCGGAGCGTAAGTGCTCCCTGTGCGAGAGCTTCGAGGACCTGAGCCGCGCCCTCGCCCGGGCGCGGTACCTCGTCCTGCGCCGCGTGACGCCGCGGACGAGCGGAGAGCTCCAGTGGCACTCGGCCCTGACGGCCCTGGGCGTCGAGCTCTGGTTGGACGACAAACCAGACCTGCTCACGCACTACCGCAAGGGTGACTGGGTGATCCGCCTGAACGACCCGCGCGTGGACCCCGTGGTCGCAGGCGACCGGCAGGTTCCCGTCGTGGGTTTCCGGTTCCTCCCGAACTACACCCCCCTGGGCGAGGACGGCCAGATCCGGGAGATCGGGGAGATGGCCGCGGCTTCGGACGGCGCCCCGTACTTCGGCTCCCTGCGCATGGACGTGGACAACCTTGGCCGCCTCTTCTCCGAAGGGCTCGGGGGCCGCCTGTCGCTTTCCCGCGTGGCCACCCTGTCGCGTTCTCTGGCCACGTTCTTCGAGGGATACCTCAACCGGATCTGTGAAGGGCTAGACTCCGAGCGCAAACGCCTGTACCTGCTCTACTCCGGCGGCGATGATTTGTTCGCGGTGGGCAGCTGGGACAGGGTCCTGGACTTGGGTGAGACCATCCGGTCCAAGTTCCGGCAGTACGTCTGCGAGAACCCCGCGGTTACCCTGTCCGGGGGCGCGGCCCTCCACCACGAGAAGTTTCCCCTGTACCAGGCCGCGGAGCAGGCAGGTAGCTACCTGGAGTCGTCCAAGGCATGGAAGCGCGACGGCCGTTCCAAGAACGCTTTCAACATGTGGGGCCAGGTCGTCGAGTGGGAAGAGCTGATCTGGGCTCGACAGTGGCATGACACGGTTCGGTCCTGGCTGGGAGGCCAGAAGGTCCGGCGGGCGTTCGTCTTCAAGCTCGCGCGGATCGCCAGCCTGTATCAGGAGCGGGAAAGACGGCGGCGCTGGGAGCACCTCGTGGACGAAGCCGCGGTACGCCGGCGGCTGAGGTACGAGCGGTGGCTGTGGACCCTCGTCTACTACCTGGCGAAGGAGAGCGCGGAACTGCAGCCGCGCCTAAAGGAACTGCAGCAAGATCTGGTGGACCAGGAGCGTGTCCGTCAGCTGGGCCTGCTGGCCCGCTGGGTCGAGCTTTCCACACGAGAATCCTCAGGCGGGAGGTGATGGCACGTGCCAACCAGGGTAGAGTCCTCTTGGAACCGTAGGGGAGTAGAGGAAGAAGTCAGACATATCATTTACAATCGGGATTACGAGCGCTTGGTAGATCGGGCGAGGGACTGGGCGAGGGAGCTTGCGCGGGGGGGGCAACAACAGGATGCATCGAAGGCGCAAATCCGGAAAATATTCGGAGAGTTAAAGCAAATCGAGATGCGATGGGATCGCGATCCCCGACTGAGCGTTGAGCGTCTGCGGATGCTGAAGCCGCGCTTGGCCTACGCGGCTGCAAGGCCGAATGTCGGCGCAGGCATCGGTCGCCTAAAGGACGTGCTTAGTCCGGCAATCGACGCCGTGCTGGAAGCCCAAGAGGCGCAGCGCCATGAGCGATTCCGTACGCTTATGCGACTGATCGAAGCGTTGCTTGCCTACTTCACCGCGGAGAGGGGGGCTCGGGCTCATGAAGGCGCCACAACTTCTGGGTAAGGTCGTCCTGACGGCCGAACTGAAAGCCTTGACAGGGCTTCGCATTGGCGCGGCGACCTCGGGAATCGAGATCGGCGGCTTGGACAATCCTGTCCTGCGCGACCCCATTACTGAGGTCCCATACATCCCTGGCTCTTCTCTGAAAGGAAAGCTGCGCAGCTTGCTGACCAAAGCCTATGGATTGGAGCTATTGCCTTTAGGGCCCGTTCGCCTTCACTGGTGCGAGGACGAAAACACCTACAGGACTTGTCCGGTGTGCCCGACGTTCGGTCAGTTCCCGGCGGGGCCGCGTCGAGCCACCTACCCATTCGTTACACCGGCGCGCCTGGCGGTGCGCGACGCGCGGCTTCTCCCTGTTCTGGAGATCGAGGAAGGAGGTCAGACGCGACGGGTGGCCTGGGATGAACCGGGCATCGATACGGATCTTCCTTATACAGAGGTGAAGGTGGAAGTAGCGCTCGACGTGGTGACGGCCGCCAGCAACCCGCGCCCCATGGAGCGGGTTCCGGCGGGAGCACTGTTCAATTCTGAACTTTTGTTCAACGTCTACAGAATGGATCAGCGCGATTCCACGGAGGAAAAGGAGCACTTTCGGAAGATTCTGGTGGGGATGCGCCTTCTGGAGGACGACTACCTGGGCTCCTCCGGGACCCGCGGGTACGGCAAGGTGAAGTTCCAGAAAGTCCGGCTCTCCTGGCGCCCCCTCGAGTACTACCGCAACCCGTCGGCCAGCCCCGAGCAGCTCCTGTGGGAGGGAGACGACCTCAGTGGCCTGCTGTCCGAGTACGACAATAAGGTGGCAGCGAAGGTGTGGGGGGGAGCATGAGTCTATACCGCGTCCTCCTGACCCCGCGCAGCGCCTTTCACCTGGGAGAGCGGGGTATCGGCTACGAGGAGACCTCGGAGCTGGTCCACGCGGACACCCTCTTCAGCGCCCTGTGCTCCGTGTGGACTCTGCTGTTCGGTGAGGATGCGGTCCGGCGGGACCTGCTGCCAGACGGTCCGAACTGGGAACCGCCGCTCCGCATCTCCTCGGCGTTCCCCCGCGCCGGTCCAGTGCGCTTCTACCCCAAGCCCCTGTTGCCCTCTCCCGATGGTGACGCGACGCGCTGGAAGGAAGTGGAGTGGCTCTCCGAGTCGCTCTTCATCGCCTGGCTGGGGGGAGCCCGCGTGCCTCAGTTCACCTTCGTCCACGACGGCACCGTGGCTCTGGCAGAAGCAGAGCGGGAGAAGCTGGCCCACGACCCGACCCTGCCCTTCTGGAAGACAGTGCGGGTCCCCAGGGTCACTCTGGACGCCGTCAGCAAGGCCTCGGAGCTGTGGCACTTCGGGCGGCTGCACTTCGCCCCTGGCTGCGGCCTGCACTTCTGGGTCGAGCTGCGAGGCCTGGAGGACCGCTTCTGGACCGCCCTGCGGCTGCTCGGTGACGTGGGACTGGGAGGCGACCGTTCCGCGGGTCACGGCCTGTTCGACGTGGAGTTCAGACAGGAAGAACCGCCCTGGAAGGCTTCGGACAGCCGGTTCGTCACACTGTCGCCCGTCTACCTCCCGGAGGCGCAGGCCGGTGTCCTGCTCCGCAACGGGTGCGCCTACCGCCTGGAAATGCGACCGGGGTGGATCGGCGCCGCGCAGCCCAGCCCCTACCGGAGAAAGGCGGTGCGCCTGTTGGCGGAGGGATCGGTGCTTACTGGGTCGACGGGCGCCCTCTGGGGAGGCTTTGTGGACGTGACCCCGGAAGGCGTCCCGGACCTGCCGCACCGCGTGTACCGCTGGGGTTACGCCTTTCCCGCGGGGGTGATTCGGCCATGATGCCGCGCCTCGCCAGCACCACCACGTACACCGTGCAGTGTCTGTCCCCGGTCCACGTGGGCACAGAGGAGCGGTTGGGAGGCCACGACTTCCTCGTGCTCCGGGGCACCCTGTACCGTGTCGACGCGGCTCGACTGCTCGTCGAACTGGAGCAGGCGCGGGAAGCCCGCGACCGCTATTTGTCGGGAGGCCTCGCGCAGATCGCCCAGTGGCTGCAGCAGGGTGACCGGCTCCGCCGCCTCAGCGTGTACAGCTGCCCGGTGCCGAGAGACCCACGGCGGGGGGAGGATCTGCGCCCCTTCCTGGCCGACCCCCTCGGCCGCCCGTACGTCCCGGGCACCGAGCTCAAGGGCGCCGTCCGCACGGCGGTCCTGTGGCAGCGGATCTTACAGGCGGGCGGCAGGAGCGAACTCGCTCGGCGGGCGGGCCGCACTAAGAACAGGCGGGGCGGGGTGGAAGACGTGCGAGACCGTCGTTTCGCCGGCGAGTGGCTGGAGGAGACCGTGCTGGGCGAAGACCCTCGCCAGGACACCTTCCGCGTCCTCCGCGTCCGTGACTCTACCCCTGCGCCTGCAGCGGCTCTGCGGGCCTACCCGGTGGTGGTGGCTGTCCGGCAGAGCCCTGGCCTCGGCCTGATGGAGTCGCCCCGGCAGGGCAGTCAACCGAGCCGGTACACCCAGGACGTCGGGCGCGCGGTGGCGAGCTTCTGCGAGTGCCTCCACGACGGGGTTGAGCTGCGCGTCCCAGTGGAGGTGGACAGATTCCTCCTTGAGAGCCACGACAGGTGGGGGACAGACGCAGCCTTCCTGGAAAGCTGGCCGGAGGCGTGCAACGCCTTCGCCCGCTCGGTGGCGGAGCAAGAGCGCCAGTGGTGGACACAGGCGGGTAGCGCCGTCCCGCCGTCCCTGCGGCAACTCGCGGACACTGTAACCCGCTTTTACACCGAGCTCCTCAGGCGTCTTCAGAGTCCCCCTCCGGGGCACGTGGTCCTGAACCTCGGGTGGGGCGGCGGGTGGCGCACCAAGACCGTGACGGAACTGTTCGGGGAGGACGTGGTGCAGCAACTCGTACGCCGCTACCGACTGGACCGTGGGAGTGGCAGCCGGCCGTTCCCTAAGACCCGCAAGGTCGCCTGGGTCCAGCGGGACCGGTTCCTTCCCATGGGCTGGGTGGTGCTGATTCCCGGTTGAGATGGTGTCCATGGCCACCGCGCTGATTTTGACCGTCGGTACGACCGCGGACCCCCTCGTGAAGGCCGTCGAAGAACACCTTCGGCAGGACCCCGACCTTGTGGTCTTTCTTCTCTACGGGAGACCTTTCCCGGGGCAGGATCCCTCGCCATTCGATGTGGCGCAGCAGGTCAGAAGCCGGGCAGCGCAGCTGGGTGTGCGCGCGGAGCCGCGGGAGGTGACCGACCCTGAAAACCTCGACGTGTGCCTGGAGGCGGCACGAGAGGTCCTGAGGGAGGCTGCGGGCAATGATCAAGTTATCGTGAACTTCACCGGAGGTACCAAACCGCTGTCTGCCGCGGTGGTCCATGCGGCGCTCACCGAGCCCATCGCGGGCAGCCTGGTGATGGAGTATACGGGGGGAGAGCGGCGGGACTCCGCCGGGCGCGTGGTCAGCGGGGCCATGCGCGTGCGGCCCAACGAGCGCACCGCCACCGAGGAGACCACCCGGCAGGTGCTGGAGCTCCTGCGCAGATTCGCCTACCGGGAGGCTCGCTACCTGGCCAGCCGCCTGCCGGAGGCGGGGCGGGCCGGCTTCATCAAGAGGTGCGTGGACGCTCTGTACAAGTGGGACGAATTCGACTACGAGGCGTCCAGGGAATTGCTCTGGAGGCACTACGAGGTAGCCCGCGCGCTCGGCGACGTCGGGAAGCTGGCACCCCTTGCCCACCTGGTCCAGCGCCTGGTGGAACCTGCCGACCGGTTGGTAGGCGCGTCCCGACAGCTGCGACAGTTGCAGGATGGTCGGGCCACGGACTGGCCGCAGCCAGAAGACGTGGCCCTACTTACGGCAGACACCCTGGAGAACGCCGCCCGACGCCTAACGGAGGAGAGGTTCACGGACACCGTCCTACGGGCATACCGGGCGGTGGAGACCGCCGTGCAGGCACGCCTGCTGGCACACCGGGTCAACCCCTGGCGGCCCGAGTGGGACCGGCTGGATCCGGGACTGCGAAGCCGGTACCAGCTCGCGCTGGAGGGTCGGAACTTGCCCCGCGAACTCGCGCTCACAACCGGCCTGCGCCTGGTAGAAATCCTCGAGGGGCCGCTCCCGGAAACCCTCACGGAGTTGCTCCGCGACATCCAGTTCAACCGCAACCGCAGCTACCTGGAACACGGTTACCACCGGGTGCAGGCAGGTGACGCCCGGCGGCTGCTCGACCACGCGGCCGAGGTGTGCGCGCACCTGTTACAAGCGGACTTGGTCGGCCTCAGGGAGCGGGTGACGCACAGCGTCTAGACCTGACGGTATGGCAGCCCTCTACGTGGTGGAACAGGGGGCGGTGGTGCAGAAAGAGGGAGAGCGGCTTGTGGTACGTAAGGACGGCCGCTCACTGGCCAATGTGCCCGTCTTCAAGGTGGACTCGGTTGTGGTGTTCGGCGGCGTCCAGGTGTCGACGCAGGCGATGGCTCTGCTGCTCGCCCGCGGGGTCGAGCTGGCTTTCATGAGCATGGACGGCCGGCTCAAGGGGCGCCTGATGCCCGTGGAGTCCCGTAATGTGCTCCTCCGGTTGCAGCAGTACGAACGCTACCACGACCCCGCCTTTCGACTGGAACTAGCCCGGGCAGTGGTCCGAGGCAAACTCCTGAACGCTCGGGCTTTGATTCTGCGCTACCAGCGCAACCACCCCGACGCACCCCTGGATGAGCCGCTGGGCGCGCTGGAAGACAGTCTGGCTCGAATAGATTCCGCAGGCGATCTCGACTCTCTTCGCGGGATGGAGGGCCGGGGGACCGCTGCCTACTTCACCGCTTTTGCGCGCATGGTCACCGGAGAGCTCAGATTCTCCGGTCGCAGCCGTCGCCCACCGGGTGATCCGGTGAACGCGCTGCTTTCACTCGGCTACAGTCTGCTAACCCAGGAGATGTTCGGGGCCATTGCAGCCCGGGGATTCGACCCGTACCTGGGATTCTTCCACGACGTGCGCTACGGCCGCCCGGCCCTGGCGCTGGACCTGGTGGAGGAGTTCAGGGCGCCGGTGGTTGATCGGATGGTGCTGGCCCTTGTGAACCGCCGGGTGTTTGGACCCGCGGACTTCGAGGAGGGAACGGAAGGTGGGGTGTTCCTCACGAAAGACGCCTTTCGCAGGTTTCTTGCGGCCTACGAAGACCGTCTCGGCGGATCCGGACCCGCGAGCATGGAAGGCAACTGGCGGGTTGCCTTTCGAGAGCAGGTGGGACGACTGGTGGGAGCGATCCGCTGGGGGGAAGCGTATGAGCCTGTGCAGATAACAGGCTGACGTGGAGCCGTGCCCTACGTGGTCGTTGCCTACGATATCCGAGACGACGCACGCCGGCTGCGCGTGGCGAAGGTGCTCAAGAACGCCCTGGAGCGCGTGCAAAAGAGCGTGTTCGAAGGTGAGGTCGAACTTGACCGGCTGGAGATTGTGGAAGCCAAAGCCCGTCGCCACATGGACGAGCGCCAGGATAGCTTGCGCGTGTACTTGCTCTGTGCTCGCTGTGTTCAGACGATCCGGGCATATGGGATCTCCCCCATGGTGGAGGATCCCGATGTCCTGATTGTTTGAACTCAGTTGTATGAACCTTGACAACTGAATCATGGATGTGGCGAGGTTGGGTGACCGGCCGCTGATCCCGACCCGCCTTGTGTTCGGGGAGCGATCAGCTGTTCGCCGTTCTTTCCGCGGCGGCTGCTCATAGACTTGCGGGAAATCACGAACTTTTTAGTCTGCGCGGCCGCTGGTTGTTCGCAG